>JBAXFC010000202.1:0-6527 GCA_037140135.1 Chloroflexota bacterium | reverse complement strand
GGATGGTCCTGCGAGAGCGCCGTCCTGACCATGGACTTGAGCTCCTGCTCGTCCTTGGGGCTGGCGATCACGAGGTTGGGCAGCATGCGCTGGGCCGGGATCGTGAACATGCCCTGGTGGCTGGTGCCGTCCTCGCCCACGAGTCCGGCCCGATCCACCGCGAGCAGCACCGGCGCATCGTTCTGGCAGACGTCATGGACGGTCTGGTCGAAGGCCCGCTGGAGGAAGGTCGAGTAGAGCGCGACCACCGGCCGCATGCCGCCGAGGGCGAGACCCGCGGCCATCGTCACCGCATGCTGCTCCGCGATGCCGACGTCGATGAAGCGGTCCGGATACGCGGCCTGGAGCTTGGACATCCCGGTGCCGGTTGGCATGCCGGCCGTGATCCCCACGATCCGGCGGTCCTCGGCAGCGAGGGCGACGAGCTCATCGGCGAAGTGGGCGGTGTAGTTCGGGGTCTTGCGGCTGTTCTGCGGGTCCGTGTCCCGCTTCGCGGACGGCGAGGCAGCCTCGCCTTCCGAGGCGTGCGCATGCGAGCGGCGGTCCGCCATGACCGATGCCGACGGCGGCGCGCCGTCCTCCGCCTCGCGCGACTGCGTCACCGCCGACCCGCCTGCGGCCGAGGAGGCCATCTCGCCGCCGTTCGCCGAGGCCGGGCCGATCCGGTCATGGGCGTCCGCGGGGGAGGCCAGCGTGATCGGCGGCAGGGCGGCGCCGTGGAACGCGGTCTGGTCCGCCTCCGCCGGCTTGTAGCCCTTCCCCTTCTGCGTCCGGACGTGGACGATCACCGGGCCGTTGAGCGCGAGCGAGCGCCGGAACGTCTCCTCGAGCATCCGCCGGTCATGACCGGGCATGACGCCGACGTAGGTGATCCCGAGGTCCTCGAACAGCCGTCCCGGCTGCGCCAGGGATGCGACCGACTGGCGGATCCGACGCGACATCTCGACGAGGCGCGGACCCACGACCGGGACGTGCTCCGAGGCGGAGTCCCAGGCGCCGCGCCCCTGCTGCCATGCCTGCGAGAGCTTGATCTCCGAGAGGTACTTGGAGAGGGCGCCGACCGACGGGCTGATCGACATCTCGTTGTCGTTGAGCACGATCAGCAGCTGGGTCTGGCGGTGCCCGATGTCGTTCATCGCCTCGAGCGAGAGGCCCGACAGCAGGGCTGCGTCGCCGACCACGACGGCGATCCGCTCCATCGAGTGGCGGAGGTCCCGGGCCGTCGCAAGGCCCTGGGCGATCGAGAGCCCGGTGCCGGCATGTCCGCCGTCCATCACGTCGTGCGCTGACTCGCTCCGCCGGGGGAACCCGCCGATGCCGTTGATCTGGCGCAGCGTGTGGAAGCGGTCGAGGCGCCCGGTGAGGAGCTTGTGGGCGTACGCCTGGTGCCCGGTGTCCCAGACGATCTTGTCCCGCGGCGACTCGAGGATCCGGTGGAGCGCGAGGGTGACCTCGACGACGCCGAGGGAGGAGCCGAGATGGCCGCCGGTGGCCGCGACCGTCCGGATGATGGTCTCGCGGATCTCGCCGGCAAGCTGCTCGAGCTGCTCGTCCGACATGCCCCGGAGGTCTGCGGGGTCCTGGAGGCTGTCGAGGATGGGCACGGACTCGGGCTCCTGCTACTGGTTCGGACGCGCCTGGCTGCGACGGCCGGGGGCCTCCGCGATGTGATGCATCTGCTGGTACTTCGCCGGTGAGCCGCCGGCGGATGACCCGGTTCCCGCCCGGGAATAATGTGATAGCCGATAGTAGCAGGATGGTCCACGTGCGGGCGCAAGGCCCGCCGGGCCGGTCCCCTACTCGGGTTCGCCGTCGTCGGCGCGGACGTCGATCGTCTCGAGGCTGCCGTCCGGGCGGGCCATCAGCTGCTGGACGCGGAGCTGCGCCTCGCCGAGCAGCCGTTCGCAGCGACGCTGCAGGGCGACCGCCCGCTCGTAGAGCGAGATCGTGGCCTCCAGGCTCTCGCCGCCCGTCTCGAGCCGCCCGACGACCCGCTCCAGCTCAGCGAACGCCTCGTCGAAGACGAGCCCATCGACGTCAACGGCGGGCGCCGGGTTCGACTCGGTCACGGGTGCTGGTCCTCCTCGGGGGTCGTGGCGGGAGCGTCTGGCGGGGACACCGGGCGGGGCGCCAGCAGTCCGTCAACCCGTCGGGCCACGATCATACCGAGCGCGCCGCCGGCGACGATCACGACGAGCAGGATCGTGACGAAGATGACGAGGTCGCCGAGCTGCGCATCGGTCATGCGCCGGTCTCGTCGCCGGGCCCGGTGCTGACGGCGCCCAGGGAGCCTGCCGCAAGGTCGATGCGCAGGACGGTGCCGGCCGGGGCGGCGGCGGCATCGCGGACGACCGCCCCGGTCGTGCCGGTGCGCACGATCGCGTACCCACGGCCCAACGTCGCCCCTGGTCCCAGGACGGCCAGTGAAGCGCGCGCCGCGGCAAGGCGGGAGGCTCCGGTCCGCAGGCGGCCCTCGACGACCCGGGCCGGCCGCAGGGCAGTCTGCTCGAGGCGGCGGACGTCGCGGACAAGCCTGGCCTCCACCGCCCGCGCCGCCCGGTCCAGCAGGAGCCCGGCGCGCTCGCGCGATGCCGCCAGCTGCGCCCGCGGCTCGAGCATGGCCAGCGCCCGCCGTTCGCCATCGAGATCCCGCCCGGACATCGCGAGCCGGCGGACCGCCACGCCGTCTGCGCGCCGTCCCGCCGCCCGGATCAGACCGACTGCCTCGAGCCGGTCCGGCACCACCAGCTCCGCGGCGGCGGACGGGGTCGCGGCTCGCACGTCCGCGGCGAAGTCCGCAAGGGTGACGTCCACCTCGTGGCCCACCCCGCAGACCACGGGGAGCGGGTGGCCGACGACCGCCCGCACGACGCGCTCATCGTTGAACGACCAGAGATCCTCCATCGACCCGCCTCCCCGGGCGAGGATCGTGACCGCCGGTGCCTCCGCGGCACGACCAGCCGCCGTCTCCTCGGCCAGGTGCCGCTCCAGGTGGCGGAACGCGGTCACGATGCTGGCGGCGGAGCCTTCGCCCTGCACCTTGCACGGGACGAGCAGCAGTCGCGCGATCGGCCACCGGCGTGCCAGGACGGTCGAGACGTCGTGCCAGACGGCGCCTGTCGGCGAGGTGATGATGGCGACGGTCCCCGGGCGCCCCGGCAGCGGACGCTTCCGCGCCCGGTCGAACAGGCCCTCGGCGGCAAGCCTCGCCTTGAGCTCCTCGAAGCGGACCGCGAGGTTGCCGACGCCCGCGGGCTGGAGCGCCTCCACGTACAGCTGGAGCGCGCCCTGGGGCTCGAACAGGTCGATCCGGCCGTGGGCCACCACGGCGAGGCCCGCCTGCGGCTGGAACGCCGAGCGGACGCGGTCGTCGCGGAACCAGACGCACTGGATGGCCGCGCGCGCATCCTTGAGGCTGAAGTACGCGTGGCCGGCGGACGAGACGGTGACCCGGCCGACCTCGCCTTCCACCCAGACATCGCGCAGCCCGTCGTCGGAGCGGACGCGATCGCGGATGGCGCGGCTGACCTCGCTCACCGTGCGCACCCGGAGGCCGACGGTGCCACGGGGCGCGGGAGTCTCGCGGGGAGGCGGTCCGTCGGGATCCTCGGGGAGCGAATCCCACGAGGGCAGCAGCCAGTCGGGAGGCTCGGGCGTGCGGCTCATGCGCTCACCCGGCCACCGGCTGCTCCTGGTCGCGACTAGAGGCGGGTCTGGTACTCGCCGGTCCGGGTGTCGATCCGGAGGGTGTCGCCCTCGTTCACGAACAGCGGCACGGTGACGACGAGCCCGGTCTCGAGCGTCGCGTTCTTGCGCGCGCCCTGCGCCGTGTCGCCCGCGAAGCCCGGCTCCGCCTCGGCGACGCGGAGGTCCACGGTGACGGGGAGCTCGATGCCCAGCGTCTCGCCCTGGTAGGACGTGCGATCGACGGTCATGCCCTCCTTGAGGAAGCCGATCGCGTCATCGAGCGTCTCGGCCCGCAGGCTGAACTGCTCGTAGGACTCCGTCTCCATGAAGTGGAGGTCGTCGCCATCGCGGTAGAGGTACTGCACCGGGCGACGGTCGATCTGCGCGCGCGGCCAGCGGTCCCCGGCCTGGAACGACTTCTCGACCGTGCTGCCCTTCTTGACGTTGCGGAACTTGATCCGCACCTGGGCAGACCCGCGGCCCATCTTGATGTGGTGGTAGTCGAGGATCTGCCACAGTTCGCCGTCAAGCTCGATGACGACGCCCTTGCGCAGCTCGCCGGTGCTGATCATGGTGGTTGGGCTCCGGTGGCATATCGCCGGGGGCAGGCATGCCGCAGCCCCGCGCGCGTTCGATGTGGTGTCCGCCGATGCTACCAGAGGCGGACGGCGACCCCGGAGGGGTCCCGAAGCCGCGTCCCCGGGTCCCTGGTCAGGCGGGCAGGACGATGACGTCGCGCGGGAACCGCGTCAGCAGCTCCACCCGGCCACGCCGGGCGTCCAGGTGGACGAGGTCCTCGATCCGGACGCCGATCTCGCCCTCGAGATAGATCCCGGGCTCCACGCTGAACACGGTCGGGCCGGTCAGGGGAACCTCGGAGGCCGAGCGCGACAGGCTTGGCGCCTCGTGGGTCTGCAGCCCGATGCCGTGGCCCAGGCCGTGACCGTAGGCCGGCCAGCGCCCGTCATCGTCGATCACGCCCCGGGCGATCGCGTCCACGGCCCTGCCGCCGGGGAGTCCCACGCCGGTGCGCACCGCGAGCTCGATGGCGTCGATCGCCGCCTGCTGGGCCGCCGCGACGACGCCGTACACCGCGAGGTCCCGCTCGCGCGGGACCCCGATGAACAGCGTCCGCGTCATGTCGCTGCGGTAGCCCTCCACCTGGGCGCCGAAGTCGAACAGGAGCACCGAGCCGTCGAGAACGGGCCGGTCGCCCGGCGAGCCGTGCGGCAAGGCGGCCTCCGGCCCGGCCAGGCACGCCACGTCGAACGCCAGGGCCTCAGCACCGCCGGTCCGCATCAGCCACTCGAGGCGCAGCGCGAGATCGTGCTCGGTGACCCCGGCCCGTACCCCGGGCAGGAGCGCCGCGAGCGCGCGGTCGGCGACGGCGCAGGCCGCGGCGATCCGCTCGATCTCGTCGGGCGTCTTGACGGCGCGCATCGCCTCGACCCAGCCCTCGACCGGGACCAGCTCCACGCCCGGCGCCGCCGCCGCGAGCTTCGTCCACTGGGCGTGCGAGACCGCGGCTGCCTCCACGGCCACCCGTCGTGCTCCCGTCGTCCCGACCAGCCGGACCCATGCCGCACCGAGGTCGTAGCCGATCTCGTCGATGACGGCGCCCGGCGCCTCCCGCCTGGCCTGGATCGTGTACCGCGAGTCGGTGAGGACGGTGACGCACTCCTGGCCCACGAGGAACTGGCCGGAGTGCCCGGCGACCTTGTCCTCGCCGGCCGCCAGCGTGAACCCGGTGAGCCAGCGCATGTGCTCGGACTTCACGCCGAAATAGGCGTCCACCCCCTCGGCGGCCATCCGTGTGCGGAGCCGGTCGAGCCGGCCCGCGAGGTGGCTCCGTTCGGCCTCGCGCCATGCCGCCCGCGTCCCGGCGTCCGGCGGAGCAGCGAAGTCAGCGGGGGCCGGGAGGCCCACGCTAGCGCTTCTTCCCGTACTTGGCGACGTTGCGCTCGTGCTCGGCCTGCGTCTTGGCGAAGGCGGACGAGTTGGAACCGTCGCCCTTGGCGATGAAGAACAGGTACCCGGTCTTGGTGTTGGGGCTGATTGCAGCGTCGATCGAGGCGAGTGCCGGCGAGCAGAGCGGTCCGGGCGGAAGGCCCTTGCTGGTGTACGTGTTGTAGCCGGCGAGGGCCTCGGGCAGGGGCACCGGCAATTGCTCCTTGAGCGTCGTCCAGAACACGTACTTCGACCAGTTCGCGAACTTCGTCGCGCCAAGCTGGAGCGTGTCGTTCGTATAGAAGATCGTGGGGTCCGACTGCAGCAGTTGCGTGACCCACTTCTTGGGATTGAGGCGGTTCTGGTAGACGCCGGCGATCAACGGCCGCTCCTCGTCGAGCACCGCCTCGCGCTCCACGATCGAGGCCAGCGTCAACACCTGGTAGAAGGAGAGGCCACGACTCTTCGGCACGTCGAGCCGCTCCTGTCCGACGCGGTCGTAGAAGGCCTTGAGCATCATCCGGACCAGGTCCTCGGCCGTGGTGGGGGCGAGGTCGTCGATGCGCAGGGTGTACGTCGCCGGGTAGAGGAAGCCTTCCAGCGAGGCGCCCTTGGGATGCACGCTCTCGGGCAGGATCCACGGGAAGTCACCGAGCAGGACGTCCGTCGGGTGCATCGCGAGGTCGTAGAAGGCCTTCGCGTCCACCTGCGTCCCGGTGACCGTCTGCAGCTTGGCCGCCATCTGCTCGATCCGCAGGCCTTCGCGGAACGTCACGTCAACGGTCCGGATCTGGACGGCATTGTTGACGAGCGCGTCCGCGACCTGGGTCGGGGTGAGGTTGGCTGTCAGCATGAACCTGCCCGCGTTGAGCTTCGCGGCGAGGTCCGTGGTG
>JBAXFC010000201.1:0-6579 GCA_037140135.1 Chloroflexota bacterium | reverse complement strand
GATCCGCTTCCGGCGCGACGCCGGCGTGGTGGAGATCCAGAAGCTGGACCCGGACGGGGACCAGATGCGGGCAATCCAGGGCCGGGAGATCGCGATGATCTTCCAGGAGCCGATGACCGCGTTCAGCCCGGTCCACACGATCGGCAGCCAGATCGACGAGATGATCGCGCTCCACGTGCCGAGGCCGGCGGGAGTCGGCCGTCGGGAGGCGAAGCGATGGGTTCGTGCCCGGACGATCGCGATGCTGCACAAGGTGGGCATGCCGAGCCCCGACGAGATCGCCGAGGCCTACCCCCACAACCTCTCGGGCGGGATGCGCCAGCGGGCGATGATCGCGATGGCGCTCTCCTGCAATCCACGGATCCTGGTGGCGGACGAGCCCACGACGGCGCTCGACGTCACCCTGCAGGCGCAGGTCCTGGGCCTCATGCGGGAGATGATCCGGGACTTCCACACCTCGGTGGTGTTCATCACCCACGACCTCGGCGTCGTCGCGGAGATCGCCGACCGGGTCGTGGTGATGTATCTCGGCCGCGTGGTGGAGAGCGCCCCGGTGGACGACCTCTTCTACGCCCCGAAGCACCCGTACACCCAGGCGCTCATCCGGTCCGTTCCGCGGACGAGCGGTCCCATCGAGAAGCTGGTCCCGATCGAGGGCACCGTGCCGAGCCCGCTCGACATGCCCGAGGGATGCACGTTCCACACCCGCTGCCCCTTCGTGATGAAAGGGCTGTGCGACGCCCGCGTTCCGGAGCTGCGCGAGGTTGCCGGGCGGCACAGCGTCGCCTGCTTCCTCCATCAGCCGGAGGTCCTCGATGGCCGGTCCTGATCCCGCTGTGCCGCTGCTCGAGGTGCGGGACCTGCGCAAGCAGTACGAGCGCACGAAGGGCTGGCTGCGCCGCGTCCAGGGCATCGTCAGGGCGGTGGATGGCGTCTCGTTCGACGTCCGGCAGGGCGAGACGCTCGCGCTCGTCGGAGAGAGTGGCTGCGGCAAGACGACGACGGGCCGGTGCATCGTCCGGGGCATCGAGCCCACGTCGGGGGAGATCCTGTTCGACGACGACGGCCGCCGTCGCGACCTGGTCACGATGGACCCCAAGGAGCTCGCGCTGGCCCGCCAGAAGATCCGGATGATCTTCCAGGACCCCTTCGCCTCGCTCAACTCGCGGATGACCGTCCTCCAGATCATCGGCGAGCCGCTCCTGATCAACGGCCGGGCCCGCGGCAAGGCCGACCTCATGGAGCAGGTGGTCGCCCTCCTGCGCCAGGTCCAGCTCGACCCCCGGTATGTCGGCCGCTATCCGAATGCCTTCTCGGGAGGGCAGCGCCAGCGGATCGCGATCGCCCGGGCGCTCGCGCTGGATCCGCGGCTTGTCATCGCCGACGAGCCCGTCTCGGCACTCGACGTCTCGGTCCAGGCCCAGATCCTCAACCTCATGAAGGAGCTCCAGCAGGAGAAGGGCCTCACCTACCTGTTCGTCGCCCACAACCTCGCCGTCGTGCGCTACCAGAGCGACCGCATCGCCGTGATGTACCTCGGGCGGATCGTCGAGCTGTCCACGCGCGAGGAGGTCTTCGAGCGGCCGCTGCACCCCTACACCGAGATGCTGCTGCTCTCGTCTCCGACACCGGATCCCCGGGCCAGGCGGCGGTCCGTGGTCGTGACCGGCGATGTGCCCGACCCTGCGAAGCGGCCTGCCGGGTGTGCGTTCAACCCGCGCTGCCGCTTCGCGCAGGCCATCTGCCGGACGGAGGAGCCCCCGCTCGTGGAGGTGGCGTCCGGCGATGGCGTGTCCCACCAGGTGGCCTGCCATCTCTGGGACCGGATCACGCTCGAGGCCGACTAGCAGGCCCGGCGCGGCCCGTCACGCGACGGGCACGCCGCCGGCGGTCCATGGCTGTAACAACGCTCGCCCGGAGGCGTCTCATCGGCACTGTACGGGAAGGGAACCTCATGACGATCCGGACGAGGCGGTGGGCCGTCCTGGCCGCCGCAGCAGCCGTGCTGCTGCTCGCGCCTGTCGCGGTTGCGGACACCTGCTGCGCCAACACGCCGGTGACGCCGGACTCAGCGGCCGCGATGCCGGGCGACCAGGTGCGACTCACCGGCCTGCGCTGCCTCAACGCGGACAACAGTGGCGGCCTGGGCCTCGAGGTCCGCGGGTTCTGGCTCTGGCCCGGTCACCGGGCGGCCGAGCAGGACCCCGCCACCGCGCCCGGCCCCGGCCTGCCGCAGGACCTGCCGCCGGTCGAGGCGTGGCTCCCGTTCGACAGCGTCGAGGGCGGCGGGCAGCCCGTTGGCAGCGCCGTGATCACCATCCCGAACCTTCGCGACGGGTCCTACCAGCTGTGGTGGCGGTGCGACAACGGCGGCGGTCCCGGGAGCGGCATCCACTACTCGACCGGGCCGCGGCTCAGGATCGGCGCCGTCCCGGAGACCGCGACCGTGCCGGCGTCGCCGCCCGCGGACCAGACCGGGTGGAACTGGGCGCCACTGCTCCTGCCGGCCATCGGCTCGACCACCTTCGCCGGCCTCCTGCGGTTCGGGCCCGGCCGCAGGCGGCGAGGCGGCTGACGCACGCAACGGTGCGGGGTCTCGTGCGTCAACCTCACTGATCGCCGGGCCGGCCGGCCGCGCATCACCGGCGCGCGCGGTGGCGAACCGGGACCCGGGTCAGCTCCGACGATGGAGGCGCACGATGCACGGTCGCTTGTCACGGATCATCCCCGCCGTCGCGCTGGCTGTGCTGCTCGCGTCGTCCATGGCCGGGTGCGGCGCCTCGCCCAGTCCTTCGCCCAGCTCCGCCGTCGCCGGCGGCTTCGAGGAGTACGCAACCGCCTACTGCTCCGCGTGGGGGACCATGTTCCGGGTGGTGGGCAACCCGGAGACCGCGGGCTGGACCGATGGCGTGCACCAGCTCCAGGCGGCAGCCGACGCCCACGACGACGCGACGGCCGCGCGACTCCAGGGCGGGATCAACACCGAGCTCGAGGCTGCCCGCCGCCAGATCGCCTATGCCGCAGGCTGGCCGCCGGCCGCCAAGGCGATGGCGCAGATGGACATCTTCTTCGTCGCCGTGGAGACCTGGGTCACCACATACGTGGATCTCGCGAAGGGGGTGCCCAACACGCCTGACGCCCAGACCGCGTTCGAGGCGGCGGGCGGCCTCACCGCGTGGCGGGGCCTGTTCGAGGCCCAAGCCGACATCGCCCCGTTCCGGCCGGCCACCGCTGCCCGGTGCGAGGGCGCGCCGATCAGCCCGTAGATGCGCCGATCAGCCCGCAGGCGCGTCCATCACGTTCCTGATCCCGTCGAGCGTGCGGTCCATGTGGGCGATCGTGACGCGCTCGACCGTCGGCAGGTCGTGCTTCGAGATTGCGGTCAGCAGGTCCAGGTGCTCCTGGGCGATCGCCACGAGGCTGAGCTGGCGCGAGATCGCCGGGATCACGACCACCCGGGCGCGCGAGCGCATCTCCTCGATCAGGTTGGTGAGGACGTCGTTGCCACACAGGCTGGTGAGCTGCCAGTGGAACGCATAGTCCGTCTCGACGAACGCCCGGATCTCGCCGGCCTCCGCCGCCGCCATGATCGACTCGGCCAGCTCCCGGACGGGCGCGATCTGCTCGGGCGAGCAGGCACGCGCGATCGCGATCATGGCCGGGATCTCCAGGAGCTTGCGCACGTGCATGGCCTGGAGCAGGTAGTCCATCGACGGCGCCACGACCTGGAAGCCGCGGTTCGCCACGGCCACCACGAGCCCCTGCTGGGCAAGCTCGAGCACGGCCTCGCGCACGGGGGTGGGCGATACCCCGAACTGCTCGGCGAGCACGGGGACGGAGAACTGGCGACCGGGCGGCAGGTCGCCGATGAAGATGGACCAGCGCAGCGAGGTGATCACCTGCTCGCGCAGGCTCTTGCCCTTGACGGCCCTGCTGGCCGACGGGCTGCCGTTGGCCGTGGGCTCCCGATCGATCATGCGACCCTCGTGGTCTGGCAGGATGCCCTCCTCGGGCTCAACCCGCGGCCGCCGCTGCCGTGGGCTGCATCGTGCGCAACGCGGTGTGGACGACGCGCCAGACCTTGCCCGGCGCGTGCGGGTCCCAGGTGTCCGCCACGACCGCGTGGAGCTCGTCCACCCCGTCCTCGCGCCCGGGCTGGTCCAGCCAGCGCTGGTAGGCGGCCTCGTCGTCCCAGACGCCGATCACGTGGGCCAGGCCCTCGTTCGCGACGTCCCCGGCGAGGTAGAGGGACTGGCAGCCCTCGGTCTGGATGGCGCGCTCGAAGATCCGGTGGCGCTTGAAGACCTCCTCCAGCGCCGCGAGCGAGCCCGGACGCAGCTCGAACGTGAGGCAGCTGAGGATCACCGCGCCACCGCTGCGCGCAGCTCCGCCGTCGCCGTCTCGTCCACCGCGAACGTGCCGGCATCAACCGCCACGCCATAGGCGGCGCGTGCCCGCTCGGGGGACACGAGACCCTGGCGCACGTCCTCGGCCACCGCCGCCGTGGCGCGCTCGAACGGGTTGCCCCAGCCGCCGCCACCGCCGGTGAAGTTGGTGATCGTGCCGCCCGCCTCGAACGCGTTGTCGCTGACGTGGACCTCGCGCTCCTCGGGGGTGCCGAGGCCGATGATCACGGTGTTCTTGACGCCCTGGACACCGCCGCCGAGCGCCCACGGGGCGGTCTTGGTCTTGTAGTTGATGACGATGGCGTTGGTGGGGGCGAGGAACCGGTAGGCGCGGACGATGCCCACGCCGCCGCGGTGCTTGCCGGGGCCTGCGGAGTCCGGCCGGTAGCCGTACTCGTCGATGATCATCGGCGCCTTGTTCTCGAGCACCTCGATCGGGTTGTTGCGGCAGCCGGGCTCGGTGGGATGCATGATCCCGTCCTCGCCGTCGCCGCCCGCGTGCGCGCCGAAGCCCACGGCGTCGTTGGTCGCCTCGAGCCAGAATGCGCCGTTGCGCGGGTTGACGCCGAGGGCCATCACGTCGCAGATGTCGCCGCCGGTGCAGGCCGGAACGACGTCCGGCATGCCCTGGGCGAGCGCCTTGGTGACGACCTCGGGGGCGAGGATGCCGGTCCACAGGGTGAACGTCGGCTGCGGCGGCAGCGCGTGGACCAGGGACCCGGGCGTCGTCCGGATCTCGAGGTTGCGGAAGTTGCCGGCGCAGATCGGGCTGTCGGGGGTGGTGATGGCCTTGAACGACAGGCGCGAGGCCGCGATCGTGAGGCCCACCGGGACGTTGATCGGTCCTGCGGCCGCCTTGTCGGTGGCGGTCCAGTCGATGATCATCCGGTCGTCCTCGACCGTCACGGTGACCTTCATCTCGACGAGATCGTCGGTGATGCCGTCGGTGTCGATGAAGTCCGTGGCGGACCAGGTGCCCTTGGGCAGCCGCGCGACCGCGGCGCGCGAGAGGCGCTCGCCGTGCTCGTTGATCTGCTCCATGGCGGCGAGGAGCGTGTCCACGCCGTACTTGTCGGCGATCTCGCCGAGTCGGACGCTGCCCGTGTGGACGGCCGAGACCTCGGCCAGCAGGTCTCCGACGGTCCGCTCGGGGAAGCGGCTGTTGAACCGGATGATGTCGATGATGTCGGACTGGATCTTGCCGCCCGCGAAGATCCTCGTGGCCGGGAAGAAGATGCCCTCCTGCTCCATGCTCGTGGAGTCCACCACGTAGCCTGCGTTCTTCTGCTTGAGGTCGAGCAGGTGGCAGCGGCAGGAGGCGTACCCGATCAGGGTGTCGCCCGAGAAGATCGGGCTGAAGACCAGCACGTCGAGCGTGTGCGCGGACGACCAGTACGGGTAGTTGCACATGAACACGTCGCCCGGCCCCAGCCTCTCGGCGCCCAGGAATTCGACGGCCTTGCGCACGCCGAAGTCGTTGGCCCCGGAGAAGACCGCGACGCCCGGCGCCTCGGCGATCGTGTTGCCCTGGGGGTCGTGGAGGCCCACGCCGTAGTCGTGGATCTCGTAGACGATCGTGTTGTACGCCGTCCGGCAGAGGTTGCGGGCCATCTCATCGGCGGCCGACAGCATGCTGTGGCGGATGACCTCGGTGGTGATCGAGTCGACCATGTCCTAGTTCCCCGCAACCGTGATGACGATTTCGCCGTAGGCGCCGATGGAGGCCGTGTCGCCCGCGTGCAGCACCGTGGTGCCGGTGTGCTCGCTGATGACCGCCGGCCCCGCGATCCTGTCGCCGTGCCGGAAGTCGTCGCGGTGGTAGACCGCATACGTGGTCGCTGATCCGTCCACCCCGATCACGGGGCGGGCGGCACGCGGGGCCACGGTGACGCCGTCCCGCCGCTCCTGCACCGGGACTTGGGGCCGGGCCTGGTGGCCGATGGCCGAGAGGCGCACTGCGACCACCTCGACGGGATCGGGCATCGTGTGCCCGTAGGCGCGCTCGTGCGCCTCCGCGAAGGCCGTCTTGAGCCGGTCGGCTTCGGCTGCCGAGAACTCGCCCTCGACCGGGAGGCGGACGCTGTGCTCCTGGCCCTCGTAGCGCATGTCGATGGCGGTGACGTGGCTGCGGGCCTCGGGGGCGAAGTCCTCGGCGGTCAGCGCGGTGTCGCCG
>JBAXFC010000200.1:0-6585 GCA_037140135.1 Chloroflexota bacterium | reverse complement strand
CATCTACAACGCCACGGACGGCTCGACCACCGACAACGCCACCGTGATCGTCCACGTCAATCCGCGCCCGGTCGCGGTTGACGACGAGTACACGGCCACCTCGGGATCCAAGCTCATCATCGACGCCGCCGAGGGCGTGCTGGCCAACGACTCCGCCGAGGGCGCGGCCGTGGCCGCCGCTGCCACGACGCCGGCGCACGGCTCCCTGGCCTTGAACGCCGACGGCTCGTTCAGCTACACCGCGGCCGACGGGTACGCGGGCACCGACAGCTTCACCTACACCGTCAGCGACGGCATCGCCGACTCCGGCACCGCCACGGTCGTCATCACGGTGGAGTCCGCGACCCCCGCGGCGCCCGTCCTCTCCGCCAGCCCCAACGGCGAGTATGCCGACCTCTCCTGGGTCCCCGGCGACGCCGGCTCCGTGGACTACTTCACGGTTGACATCTCCGCCGACGGCGGCGGCACCTGGACCTACCTCCAGAACATCACCGGGACCTACACGAGCTGGTCCTACCGCCTCGGCTACAACACCGCCGCGTCCTTCCGCATCAAGGCCCTGCTCACCGGGACATCGCTCTGGACCGACTGGTCCGGCACGGCGTCTGCGACCACGCTCCCGCAGCCCTCGATCACCTCGATGACCGGCGGCACCAGGCAGGTCTCGCTCGACTGGGCGATGCCCGGCACCGTCGCGTCCGACGCCACCCTGACGGGCTGGGAGGTCCAGTGGACCGCCGACTACCCCACCTTCAGCGACAGCCTGACCCTTGACGCCGATGCGACCACCACCACGATCACCGGCCTGCCGCTCGGGACCAACATCTACGCGGAGGTCCGCGCCCTCTCCGGCGCCACGGTCACCGGGCCATGGTCCATTGCCGCGACGGCGCCGACGGACGAGCATCCCGCGGCCCCGGCGATCGCGTCGGTGACGCCGGACGGCGACAACCTCGATGTGGTCTGGACGCCCGGCGACGACAGCCAGGTGCAGTACTACCTGGTCGAGAGCAGCTCCGACGACGGGTTGACGTGGACGACCTTGTCCACCACAGCGGAAACCAGCTGCCAGGCCTACGCCGGCTACGGCACGACCCTCGCCTTCCGCGTCTCGGCCCTCTCCGGCACGTCCTGGGCCTGGAGCGCGACATCGGCGGTTGTGTCCGGCACGACGCTGCCGCAACCCGTGATCACCGAGATGACCGGCGGGGTCCATTTGGCCACGCTCTCCTGGGGCATGCCCGATGGCGTGTCCGCGGCGGAGGTGACGGGCTGGGAGGTCCGCTGGACCACCGACTACCCCAACTTCGGCGACACCACGATGGCCTACGCCGCCGTGACCACCAGCGGCACGATCTCCGGCCTCGCCACCAGGTCCAACGTCTACGCCGAGGTCCGCGCCCGCTACGACGGCGGCACCCCCGGCCCGTGGTCGGCACCGCGTGTCGCCTCAACCGATCCGCACCCGGCTGCGCCGACGATCACCTCCGTCACGCCCGACGACTATCACCTGAACGTCACCTGGGAGCCCGGCGACAACGACCCCGTCTGGTCGTACCTCATCGAGGCGAGCAGCGACGGCGGCGCAACGTGGTGGATCGCCGGCGCCGTCATGGCGCCCCAGACGTCCTTCGGGGCGTACGCAGGGTACGGCGCTACCCGGATGTATCGCGTCTACACCGAGGGGGCCAGCGGCTACGAGAGCCTGCCCTCCGAGGCGGTGTCCGGCAGCACCCTGCCGGTCCCGACCATCACGCTGACCGGCGGCGACAGGTCCGTCTCGGTCTCGTGGGCCCTTCCGGATGGCGCCTCGCCTGACGGCATCACCGGCTGGGAGGTCAGCTGGACCACCGACTATCCGAACTTCACCGACAGCACCACGCTCGCGGCCGATGCCTCGAGCCACGTCATCACCGGCCTGGCCGGTGGCGTCACGGTCTACGTCCGGGTGCGCGCCGTCTACGGCACCACCGACGGTCCCTGGTCCGAGGCCGCGACCGCGTACCCCACCGCGCCGGTCAACACGATCACCGCGCCCGATGTGGTCATCTCCCATCCGGGCGGGAGCGCGCTCTCCGTCAGCGCGGCGGACGGCCTGCTCGCCGGCGTCACCGACAGCGACCCGGCGGCCATCCTCAGGGTCACCGGAGTCAGCGGCTCCCCGTGGTGGTCCTCCATGAGCTGGAGCGCCGACGGCTCGTACACCTGGCACCCGTACTACGCCTCGAACCACGGCGAGACCGCCGACGGCTCCTACACGGTCACGGACTCCAGCGGCTTCACCGCCACGGGGACGATCCACTTCGAGCAGCCCTTCTCGTGTACCGACGACACCGCCGGAGCGACCGCCGGCGTCTCGGCCATCCTGAACGCGACCGTCACCTGCGACTGGTCCAGCAACTACACCTACTCCATCGCCACGCCGCCCTCCCAGGGCACGACATCGCCCGGCTGGAGCACGCAGTTCAACTACACCCCGGACGCAACGGCCACCGGCACCGACACGATCGTGGTCCGCGTCACCAACGGCGTCTCGAGCCACGACCACACGATCACCATCACCATCGCCCCCAACCAGCCCCCGACGGCCTCCGACGGGTCGTACCGCGCCATCGCCGACGGGCGCTTCCACTCGACCTACCTGCAGACGCTGGGGCAGCTTGTCTCGGACCCGGAGTGGCAGGACCCGTCCATCACCATCGCCACGGCGCCGGCGCACGGCAGCGCGGCCATCCTCGACGTGACGACGGGCGACTTCACCTACACGCCGGACGCCGGCTTCACCGGCAGCGACACCTTCACCTACACCGACACCGATCCGGCCGGCAACACGGCCACCGGGTCGGTCACCATGAACGTGACCGGGCAGAACGCGCCGCCCGACGGCGGGACGCTGCACATCACGATCCTGCAGGGCAGCCACGAGGTGGACTTCGGCGCCGACACGAACCTCACGCCGCAGCTGTTCCCGTTCACGGACCCGGATGGCGACGTCGTCCGCATCACCGGCGAGACCGCGCCCGAGCACGGCACGCTGGGCGACTTCAACGGCGGCCCGATCCTGGTCGCAGACCCGCTGGGCATGGCCTACACGGTGGATCCGTCCTACGCCGGCGAAGACCACTTCAGCCTCACCCTGGCCGACGGCGGCCCCGTCACCTCGACCCTCGAGGTGACCGTCACCGTCCTCGACATCGCAGACTCGACGATCACCTGCTCTTGGGGCAGCGGCACCTGGCAGCCCTGCGACCAGTGGCAGTCGGTCTCGATCGGCCAGGTCCTCGACATCTCCGCGGCCGACGGTCTCGGCAACGGGCTCAGCCTGCCCGGCGACCCGGCGGACTGGGCCTTGCGCCTCCAGGGCGTCGAGGGGGGCACGGCCACCGTCGCGCCCGACGGCGCCTACTCCTTCACCCCGGGCTCCCAGGCCGGGTACGGCCACATCTACGCCCAGCTCGCCTACCAGGGCACGGTGCTCGCGAACACCCGCTTCGCGGTGTGGATGCAGATCAACCCGCCGGCCCTGACCGCGCCGGAGCAGACCCTCACCGTGGCCCCCGGCGGCAGCATCTCGGCTGACACGTGCGAGACCGGCCTGCTGGCCGCGGTCACCGGCGGCTACGGCCCGTACGGCCTCGACAACATCGACACATGGGCCATGGACGAGGCCGGGGTCAGCCTGGACTGGAGCTGGGACGGGACGTACACCCTCTCGGCGACGGCCGACGCCGCCACGGGCACCTACGACCTGCCCTACACCGTCTACGACGACGACGAAAACGGCGCGGACGGCATCCTCCACGTCGTCGTGGCATGGCCGCCCGTGGCGTCCTTCGCCACCGACACGACCGAGGGTCCGGCGCCCCTGGCGGTGCAGTTCACCGACACGAGCACCGACGCCACGTCCTGGCACTGGGAGTTCGGCGACGGGACGTCCTCCGAGGACCAGAGCCCCTCGCACACGTTCACCGATGCGGGCGACTACTCGGCGACGCTCACCGTCACCGGCCCCGGTGGCACGGACACCTCGACCACGACGATCAGCGCGACGGCATCGGCCCTTGCGACGCCGTCGGTCACCTCGGTCACGCCCCGCGACGGATACCTCGACGTCACCTGGGCCCCCGGTGACGAGACCCCGGTGGACTCCTACATCATCGAGCTGAGCCGCGACGGCGGCGACTCGTGGACGATCTACGGCTACAGCGCCAGCCTCTCCGACACGATCATGGTGGGCTCCGGCGCCACCGTCGCCTTCCGCGTCACCGCCACCACCAACGCCGGGCGATCGAGCGAGCCGTCCGCGCCGATGTCCGGCACCACCCTCCCGCAGCCCTCGATCACCTCGATGACCGGCGGAACCAAGGCCGTGTCGCTCGAATGGGCCCTGCCCGACGGCGCGTCCTCGGACGGCATCACCGGCTGGGAGGTCCAGTGGGCCACCCGGGAGGCCTGGCCGGACATGACCACGCTGGCCGTCGACGCCGGCACCACCACGGCGACCATCACGGGTCTTCCCGTGAACACCAACATCTACGCCCGTGTCCGCGCCGTGGCCGGCACCGTGTCGGGCGAATGGACGGAGTTCAGCTACGCGACCACCGACGCCCGCCCGGCGGCACCGGTGAACCCGTCAGTGACGCCGGACAGGGACTACCTCGATGTCGCCTGGACGCCCGGTGATGACGCCGAGGTCGCCTTCTACACGGTGGAGTGGAGCCTCGACGGTGGCGACACCTGGGCGACCTACGCCCACACCTCCGACACCTCGGTCCAGGTCTACGCCGGCTACGGCGTGAGCCTGGCGTTCCGGGTCACGACCAACTCGGCGGGCGGCTACCAGAGCGACCCGTCCGCGGCCGTCTCCGGCACCACCCTTCCGCAGCCCTCGATCACGGGCGCCACCGGCGGCGCCAAGACCATCTCGCTCGTCTGGGCCCTGCCCGACGGCGCGTCCTCGGACGGCATCACCGGCTGGGAGGTCCAGTGGACCACCAGCTACCCGTCCTTCGACGACCGAGTCACGCTCGACGCCGACGCCTCCTCCTACGACATCACGGGACTCCCGGACGCCGCCTACGTGGCCGCCGAGGTCCGCGCCCTCTACGGCGAGGCCGACCCCGGTCCGTGGTCCGTCGCCGCCTGGGCGAGCACCGATCCCACACCGATCGTGCCACCGACCGTCACGGTCACGCCCGACGGCGTCTGGCTCGACGTGGCCTGGGCGCCCGGCGACGCGCACCCGGTGTCCTACTACCGGCTCGAGACGACCGACGACGATGGCGTCTCCTGGCATGCCATCGCGTACACCTCGGACGCGTCCTACCAGTACTACGCCAACGTGGGCTCGGCCGCCCGCTCCTTCCGGGTGTCCACGCTGACCAGCGACACCTGGGCCTGGAGCGCGCCGTCCGAGTCCGTGTCCGGCGCCACCTACCCATACCCGACGATCACCACCGCCACCGGCGGCCACCGCTCCATCGACCTCGCCTGGTCCCTGCCCGAAGGCTCCTCGACGGGCACCGCCACCGGGTGGGAGGTCCGATGGCACTACGGCGACGCCTGGACGAGCAGCAGCAGCACGACCGTTGACGGCGCCTCCGCCGGCGCCTTGACCATCGACGGCCTCACCGACGACACCTACTACCAGTGCGAGATCCGCCTCACCGGCCCCGACGGCGCGGTTGGCCTCTGGTCCTCGTGGACGGCGGGGCAGACCCTGCCTCCGACGCCGGCCGCTCCGACGATCACGTCCGTGGTGCCGGATCCCGACAACGGCGACTACCTCGACGTCACCTGGACGCCCGGCGACGGGATCGCCGTCTCGTACTACCTCGTCGAGACCTCGTCCGATGGCGGGAAGACCTGGACCCAGGGCACCGACATCGACGGCACCAGCGCCAGGGTGCACGCGGGCTATGACGCCACGCTGGCGGTCCGCGTCACCACGCTCTCCACGCGTTCGGCCTGGAGCGAGCCGTCCGCGGCAGTCTCCGGCACCACCCACCCGTTGCCCTCGATCGTCTCGATGACGGGCGGAGCCAAGTCCGTGTCGGCCTCGTGGGCGCTGCCGGCGGGCGCGACCACCTCGGGCGTGACGGGCTGGGAGGTCCGCTGGACCACCAACCAGGTGGACTACACCAGCGTCACCACGGCTGCGGGCACGCTCTCCACGACGATCTCCGGGCTCCCGGATGGAACCTCGGTCTCGGCGCAGGTCCGCGCCCGGTACGGCGATGCCGCCCCGGGGCCGTGGTCGGATGCCGCCTCGGCGACCACCAACACCGCCCTGGCCGTGACCAGGGCCGGCACGGGCTCGGGCACCGTCACCTCCAGCCCCGCCGGCATCAACTGCGGGTCCACCTGCTCGTCCACGTTCAGCTACGGCACCTCGGTCACCCTGACCGCGACGCCCGCCACCGGCTCCACGTTCACCGGCTGGTCCGGCGCGTGTTCCGGCACCGGCACCTGCACCCTGGTGATGAGCGCCAACCGGGCCGCCACCGCCACCTTCGCCCTCGACAGCCGCACCCTGGCCGTGACCAGGGCCGGCACGGGCTCGGGCACCGTCACCTCCAGCCCCGC
>JBAXFC010000199.1:0-6598 GCA_037140135.1 Chloroflexota bacterium | reverse complement strand
TACGGCGAGGTCCTGGCCGGGGCGATCCGCATACTCTACGGCGGCTCGGTGACCTCCGCGAACATCGCCGAGTTCCTCGCCGAGCCGGGCGTGGACGGCGCCCTCATCGGCGGCGCCGGCCTCAAGCCCGACGAGATGGCGGGGATCGCCGCCCGCGCCGGGATCACCGCGCAGGCGCGCGGGCTCGCATCGTGACCCGGGCCGCGCGCCCGCGGCCCATCGTCCTCGTCGTCCTCGACGGGTTCGGCATCGGGCCGGACCCGTCCCGTGACGCCATCGCGTCCGCCCCGATGCCGCGCTGGCGGGCGATGCTCGCCGCGAACCCGCACTCGGTCGTGCGGGCGTCCGAGGACGCGGTCGGCCTGCCGGCCGGCCAGATGGGCAACTCCGAGGTGGGCCACCTCAACCTCGGTGCCGGCCGCCCAGTCCTCCAGGACCTGCCGCGCATCGACGCCGCCATCGCGGACGGCTCGTTCTACACCCGCCCCGCGCTCGTCGCCGCCTGCGAGCGGGCGAAGGTGCAGGGGGTCCTGCACGCCGTCGGCCTGATCGGCCCTGGTGGTGTCCACGCCAATGACCGGCACCTCGTCGCGCTGGCGGAGCTGGCCGCCCGCCTCGGCGTGCCCAGGGTCCGCGTGCACGCGCTGCTCGACGGCCGGGACACGCCGCCCTCGTCTGCCGCGGGGTTCATGGCGGACCTCGAGCCGCGCCTGGCCGTGGCCCACCCGGATGCCCGGGTGGCGACCGTGGGCGGGCGGTACTACGCCATGGATCGCGACAACCGCTGGGAGCGGGTCGAGCGCGGCTACGACGCCATCGTCCTCGGCGCCGGCCTGCACGCGGCCTCCGCCGCGGCGGCGATCGAGGCGTCCTACACCCGCGGCGAGACCGACGAGTTCATGGTCCCCACCGTGATCGACGGCACGGACGGCGCCTTGCGGGACGGCGACGCCATCGTCCACTTCAACTTCCGCGCGGATCGGGCCCGCCAGCTGACCCATGCCCTGGTCGATGCCGGCTTCGCCGGGTTCGAGCGGACCGGCCCCGACGGCCAGCCGGCGCCGCGCGACCTGTTCGTCGTCACGATGAGCGAGTACGAGTCCGGGCTGCGCGTCGAGGTCGCCTTCGGGCCCGAGGAGGCGCGCTCCCTCGCGCAGGCCTTCTCCGAGGCCGGCTGGACGCAGTTCCACGTCGCGGAGACGGAGAAGTACGCGCACGTCACCTACTTCTTCAACGGCGGCGTCGAGGCACCGTGGCCGGGCGAGGAGCGCAGGCTCGTGCCCAGTCCCAAGGTCGCAACCTACGACCTGGCGCCCTCGATGAGCGCCGAGGGCGTCACGGAGGAGCTGGTCGAGGCGATCGGCTCCGGCCGATACGACTTCATCGTCGCCAACTTCGCCAACCCCGACATGGTGGGCCACACCGGCGTCTGGGATGCGACCGTGAGCGCCCTGGGGGTGATCGACGGCTGTCTCGGGCGGCTCGCTGGTGCGATCGCCGCCGTCGAGGCCGCGGATGCCGGCGGGCCGGGTGCCGTCCTGCTCGTGACCGCCGACCACGGCAACGCCGACGAGATGATCGATGCCGCCGGCAAGCCTGTGACCAGGCACTCGCTCAACCCGGTGCCGCTCCTCGGCATGGGCCGCGCGCTGGCCGGGCGACCGCTCCACGACGGCGTCCTCGCCGACGTCGCGCCCACGATCCTCGAACTCGCGGGCCTCCCGCGCTGGGATGGGATGACGGGCCGCTCGCTGCTCGATCCGGCCTGATCCGCCGGCGTGCGCCGCGCACGCCACGGGGCGGGTGGCTGCGTCTGCTACCATCTGCCACCGTTCCACCTCGGAGGTTGTCGCACCCGTGAATCCGATCCTGGCTGTCGGCCAGATCATCCTCAGCATCTCCCTGATCGCAGCGATCCTGCTCCAGGCGCGTGGCACCGGCCTGTCCGGCACCTTCGGCGGCGACTCCGCCGTCTACCGGAGCCGTCGCGGCGTCGAGCGCCGTCTCTGGCAGTTCACCATTGCGCTGCTGGTGCTCTTCGTCCTGTTCGCGCTGATCAGCTTCACGGTCCAGCCCAAGGCCTAGGCCCCGGCGCCTGCCCGGGCCGCTGCAGCCGGAGGCTCGCCGATGAACCGTCGCGACCGCGCGATCGTCGCCGTCCTCGTCCTCGTCCTCGTGGCGCTCGGGGGCGTCCTTGCGATTCCGCGGACGCCGCCCGTGCCGGTGACCCCGAGCAGTGAGCCGTCACCCGGCAGCTCCGAGGTGCCGGCCGTCGCGTATCGCGAGGGCGTGGTCGGCGCTCCGGTGTCCATCACGCCGGTCACCGCCCGCAGCAGGTCCGAACGGCTGCTCGTGGGCCTGGTGTACTCGGGCCTCGTCCGCCTCGGCCCCGGCACCGCCTACGCGCCGGACCTGGCCGCATCATGGTCGGTGAACCCCAAGGGCACCGTCTGGACGTTCAACCTCCGGCCCGATGCCGTCTGGCAGGACGGGGAGCCGGTCACGTCCGACGACGTCGTGTTCACCGTGGACGTGCTCAAGAGCCCGGATGCCGCAGGCGCCGTCCTCGCGGGCCAGTGGGCCGACGTGACGGTCACCGCCCCCGATGAGCACACGGCCGTGTTCACGCTGGGCACGCCGGTGGCCGGCTTCCTGGCCGCCGCCACCCAGCCGCTGCTGCCGGCCCACCTCCTGGCGGACGTGCCGTTCGCCGACCTGGCGACCAGCGACTTCGCACGGTGGCCGGTCGGCTCCGGTCCGTACGCGATCACCGAGATCGATGCGCAGCGGGCGATCCTCGTCCCCACCGCGAGCGTGCTGCCGCAGGTGGAGCCCTCGGCAGGCCCGGCCTCGCCCGAGCCGAGCGGCGGTGCATCGCCCTCGCCATCCGATGGGGCCACATCCTCGGGGTCCGAGACGCCCCCCGCTTCGGTGGCGCCGTCCGCGGCGCCCGCGGACGGTTCCGTGGGCCGGATCGAGCTCCACTTCTACACCGACGAGGACGCGCTCAAGTCCGCGATGTCCGCGGGTGAGATCGACGCGGCCGCGGGCCTGTCCAAGGCGACCACGGCGGCCCTCACGCAGGTCGCGGGCACGGACCGCACCCGCTATCCCACGACGCTCCTGACAGCCGTCCTGCTCAACCTGCGCACGAGCCACCCGGAGCTGCGGAGTGCCTCGGTCCGCCGCGCCCTCCTTGCCGCCATCGACCGGGACGGCATGGTCACCGACCTCCTCGACGGTGACGCCGTCCGGGCGGACGCCATGGTGCCGCCCACCTCGTGGGCGTACGACGCGGCGTCGGCCGGGGACGTCCCCTTCGATCGGAAGGCGGCCCTCAAGCTGCTGACGGACGCCGGGTGGACGCGCAAGAACGGCAAGCTCTACGCCCCCAAGGCCAAGCAGCCCTACTCCCTGCAGGTCCTGACGGTGTCGGCCGAGGCGAACCCCAAGGTCGCCGCCGTTGCCGCCTACGTGCGCGACGCCTGGACGCGCCTGGGCCTGACCGTGGGGCTCGTGGAGGCGCCCATCGCGGAGCTCGGACCACGGCTGCGCGAGGGTGACTTCACTGCGTCTGTGATCGACATCGCCGAGGGCCTCGAGCCGGACCTGTACTCGCTGCTCGCGTCGAGCCAGGTCGTCTCGTCGGGCTCCAACCTCGCCGGCTTCCAGGATCCGGGCCTGGACACGCTGCTCGAGGACGCGCGGAAGCCCGGCACGCTCGAGACTCGCCAGGCGGCATGGAAGGCGCTGCTGGCCGGCCTGGCCGAGCGCCAGCCGATGCTGCCGCTCGTCTGGAGCGACGAGGTGATGGTCTCGAAGGGTGTCGAGGGGATGACCCCGCGCCTCATCTCCAGGCCCGGCGACCGCTATTGGGATGTGCTAGCATGGCGACTCGCCGCGCGCCGGTAGCCTTCGGGCAGGCCGGTTTTGTGTCGGGCCGAGGTGGCGGAATGGTAGACGCGCTGGTTTCAGGTACCAGTGATCGCAAGGTCGTGTGGGTTCGACTCCCTCCCTCGGTACCACCCTCCCCCAGGGGTGCCTGACGCAAGCGGAAGCACACCTGCCCAGGTGGCGGAATTGGTATACGCGTACGTTTGAGGGGCGTATGAGGCAACTCATCCGGGTTCAAGTCCCGGCCTGGGCACCACTCTTCTGATCCTTCTGCGGGCGGCCGGCTGGCCGCCCGTACGTGTTTCCGGCGCCGGCACGGCCCGACCCGGGGCGGTTAGCTCAGTTGGTTAGAGCGCCTCGTTTACACCGAGGATGTCGGGGGTTCGAGTCCCTCACCGCCCACCATTGTCTTGCGTCGCGACATCGGTGCCACATGCGTCGCGTCACAGGCGACACCTGTGATCAGCCGGTCCCGTGGGACCCCAGGCCAACGGCCGGGGTCTCTTCGCGTGTCGTGCCCAGCCAGCAAACGGCCCGCGCGGGGCAGGCTCGGACCGCGGGCTCTCAGAGGAGCGGCGGCGGAGGCCCGGCGGAGCGGTTCCGGCTCGACATCACCGCGAGCCGCGCGATGACGAGCGAGATCGCCAGGCCGACCCCACAGCCGGCCAGGACGCCACGCAGGTGCAGTCCGAGCATGCCGATGGCGATCGGCGCGCAGATCGTGAACGCGAGTGCCATTGCCATTGAGACAGGGGCGCTGATGCCGCCCTCGTCGCGGCGCGGCTCCTCCCACGGGCGTTCCTGCTTGGGCAACGGATCCTCCCCTGCGTGCTCGCCTGGGGCATGGGGCGCGATCGGGACCCGGTTGGCGCTATCCTGCACGCACGGGGCCGCATGCCCGCAGCCAACAGGGAGGCCGCATGGAACTGCTCATCGTCCTGGGGATCATCGTCGTCATCGCCGTGGTCCTCATCGGGATCTACAACGGGCTCGTCGGCAAGCGCAACCGGGTTGACGAGGCGCTCGCCCAGGTACAGGTGCAGCTCAAGCGCCGGTGGGACCTGATCCCGAACCTCGTGCAGGCCGTGAAGGGCTACATGAACTTCGAGCAGGACGTCCTGACGAAGGTCACCGAGGCCCGCGCCGGTGCGGTCTCCGCGGGCGCCCAGGGCCCCGCCCAGCAGGCCCAGGCCGAGAACATGCTGACGGGCGCCCTGCGCTCGCTGTTCGCGGTCGTCGAGAACTACCCGGACCTCAAGGCGAACCAGAACGTCATGCAGCTCCAGGAGGAGCTCACGACGACGGAGAACCAGATCAGCTTCTCCCGTCAGCACTACAACGCCACGGTCCTCGACTACAACAACGGGATCCAGACCTTCCCGGCCGTCCTGATCGCGGGCATGTTCGGCTTCACGAAGCGCGAGTTCTTCGATGCCGGCCCCGAGGCCCAGGCCGTGCCGACGGTGGACCTCTCGCTGGGCAAGTAGCCCCACTCGGCGGGCGGACCCGGCCGCCGCAACCCGATGGCCGCGACCTTCTACGACCAGATCGGGGCGAACAAGCGGAATTCCGTCTTGCTCGCCCTGTTCGTCGTCCTCCTGCTCGCCGCGCTGGGCATGGCCATCGGCACCGGCGTCACGGGCTACTGGCAGGGCGGCCTCGCGGCCATGGCGATCGCGATCGTCATCGCCATCATCGCCTCGCTGGTCTCCTACTACGCCGGCGACTCGATCGTGCTCGCGACCTCGGGCGCACGCAAGGTCACGGCCGAGGAGCTGCCCCAGCTCATCAACGTCGTGCAGGAGATGGCGGTGGCGGCCAGTGTGCCGATGCCGGCCGTCTACCTGATCGACGACAGCGCGCCCAACGCTTTCGCCACCGGCCGGGACCCGGAGCACGCGTCGGTGGCCATCACCACCGGCCTGCTGCAGAAGCTCGACCGCGAGGAGCTCCAGGGCGTCATGGCCCACGAGCTGAGCCATGTGCGCAACTTCGACATCCGGTTCTCGCTGATGGTC
Source organism: Chloroflexota bacterium (assembly GCA_037140135.1). Classification (GTDB taxonomy): domain Bacteria; phylum Chloroflexota; class Limnocylindria; order Limnocylindrales; family CSP1-4; genus CAIXZV01. The sequence goes on along the minus strand of JBAXFC010000199.1, from coordinate 686 downwards.
GGTGTGCTGGTGGGATCCATCGCCCTGCTGGCCGACTTCTTCCTGCGCTTCACGTTCTGGGGCGGCATAGGCCGCAGCGGCCGGCGCAGCAGCTCGAGCAGCGACTCGGGCAGCAGCGGTATCCAGGTGCTGTTCATGATCATCGCCCTGGTGCTCGCGATCCTTGCGCCGATCGTGGCGCGCTTCGTGCAGATGGCGATCAGCCGCCAGCGGGAGTACCTCGCGGACGCGTCGGGCGTGGAGCTGACCCGCAACCCGTACGGCCTGGAGCGCGCGCTGGCCAAGATCTCGCTCGATACGGAGCCGCTCGAGGTTGCCAACCGGGCAACCCAGCACCTCTATTTCGAGAACCCGATCAAGGGCGTGAGCGGGAAGTCGTCCAACCTGTTCTCGACACACCCGCCGGTCATGGACCGGATCAACCGGCTGCGCGAGCTGACCTCGGAGGCGCCGATCACCGACCCGCGACTGGTCCTCGGCCAGACGACGGTCGCAGGGACGGCGGTCGCTGCCCCACGCGAGGGTGGGGTTCCGGGCGCCACGGGCGTCACAGGCGTCACCCCGGGATCGATCCCGGGCGCCATTGGGTTTGCCGGGTCGCAGGGGCCACACGGGGCCACTGCACCCGCTGGGCGGCCGTCGCGCGGCCAGGAACCGCCTCCGCCGCCTGTTGGGCCCCCTCCGCC
>JBAXFC010000198.1:0-6605 GCA_037140135.1 Chloroflexota bacterium | reverse complement strand
CCCCCACCCCAACCCCAGAGGGCGAGCTGTACGTCTACAACTGGGCGGACTACATCGGCGAGAGCACGATCGGCACGTTCGAGGACCAGTACGGGATCAAGGTCACCTACGACTTCTTCGACAACATCGACACCATGCTCGCCAAGGTGGGCAGCGGCAACAGCGGCTACGACGTCACCTTCCCGACCTCGATCAGCGTGGGTCCGATGCTCAAGCGGGGCCTGATCACGCCGCTCGACCTCTCGCTCATCCCCAACGCCGCGAACCTGGGGCCGGGCTGGCAGAACCCGGCGTACGACCCGGGCAACCAGCACTCGATCCCCTACATGTGGTGGACCACCGGACTCGCCTACGACACCGACAAGGTGTCCGAGGACATCACCTCGTGGGCCGCCCTCTGGGACGAGCGCTGGAAGGGCAAGATGGCGATGCTCGACGACTACCGCGAGACCTTCTCGGCCGCCCTCTTCCGCCTCGGCTACGACATCAACACCACCGACGAGGCCCAGCTCGACGAAGCGCTGGCGCTGCTCCAGCAGCAGAAGCCGCTGCTCCGGACCTACACGACCGACGACATCGGCGTCCTCTCGAGCGGCGACGTCTGGGTGATGCACGCCTGGGCCGCGGACGTCTACCAGGTCACGCCGGACCGGCCCTCGGTCAAGTACGTCCTCCCGTCCGAGGGCGCGGTGAAGGGCTCCGACGCCATGGTCGTCCTGGCGGGCGCCAAGCACCCGGTGGCGGCGCACCTGTTCATCAACTACATGCTCGATGCCCAGGTCTCGGCGGCCAACACGAACTACATCGGCTACATGGGTCCCAACGAGGCGGCGAAGCAGTTCATCGACCCTGCGATCCTCGCCGACCCGACGGTGAACCCGGCCGACTCCATCACCAGCAAGCTGCAGGAGATCCTGGACCTCGGACCCGACGAGGTGAAGTACTCCGACCGCTGGACCAAGCTGCGCGCGGGCGCCTGACCGGCAGGAGGGGACGGCGGCGATGCGGCGCAGCAGGCTGGGCGAACTGTCCCTGCTGGCTCCCGGCCTCGGCTGGCTGGTGGCCTTCTTCGCCCTGCCCCTCACCTTCATCTTCGTGGTCAGCCTCGGCCAGCGGGACCAGTACGGAGGCGTGGTCCTCGACCACCTCTCGTTCGCGAACTACCTGCGCGCCCTCGAGCCCGACTTCATCCCGACGGTCGTCAACTCGTTCAAGTACGCCATCGCCACCACGATCCTCTCGATTGCCATCGCCTACCCGATGGCCTACTGGATCAGCCGGTATGGCGGCAAGCGCAAGCCGCTCCTGCTGGTGCTGGTCATGCTCCCGTTCTGGACGAGCTGGGTGATCCGCACCTACGCCTGGATGATCCTGCTGCGTGACAACGGCGTCATCAACGGGCTCCTGGGCATCGTCGGCATCGGCCCGTTCCAGATGCTCAACACGGACCTCTCGGTCATCTTCGGGATGACGTACGGCTTTCTGCCGTTCACGATCCTGCCGCTCTACGTGGCCATCGACCGGCTCGATCCCAATCTCGTGGCCGCCGCCCGCGACCTGTACGCCAGCGGACGGGCCGCCTTCGTCCACGTGACCCTGCCGCTCACGATGCCCGGCATCGTGGCCGCCGCGATCCTGACCTTCATCCCCACGATGGGCGACTACGTCACCCCCGACCTCCTCGGCGGCGCCCAGACGACCACCGTGGCCAAGGTCATCCAGAACCTCTTCCTCTCCGCGCGCGACTGGCCGTTCGGGTCCGCCCTGGGCTTCCTGATGATCCTGATCACGATCGCCGGCACCCTGGCCGGCCTCCGGTTCCTGCGCCAGGAGGTCATCGGCTGATGCGCGGCAGCCGCAACCCGATCCTGACCCTCTACGCCTGGATCGTCTACGGCGTCCTGTTCGCACCGATCGTGGTCCTGATCCTGTTCAGCTTCAACGACTCCAAGCGCAACTTCGTCTGGAAGGGCTTCACGCTCAAGTGGTATCCCGCGCTGTTCGGGAACGACGCCCTTGTCCAGGCGCTGCTGGTCACCGTCGAGGTGGCGGTGATCGCCGTCATCACCACCACGATCATCGGCACGCTGCTGGGCCTCGGCCTGGCGCACCTCAAGCAGACACGGGCCTCCGGCGCCGCCGACACGCTGATCCTGCTGCCGATGGTGACCCCGGAGATCGTGATGGGCATCAGCCTGCTGCTGTTCTTCGCCCTGCTGTTCGGGGCCAACGGCTCGATGATCCAGATCGCGATCGCCCACATCGCCTTCTCGATCAGCTACGTGACGATCGTCGTGCGCTCGCGGGCCGTCTCCCTGGACCCGCGGATGGAGGAGGCCGCCCGAGACCTCGGGGCGACACCGCGCGAGACGTTCCGCTTCGTCACGCTGCCGCTGATCGCACCCGCCGTCGCGTCTGGTGCGCTCCTGGCATTCGCGCTCTCGTTCGATGACCTCATCATCACGTCATTCAACGCGGGCGTCGGGTCGTCCACCCTGCCGCTCTACATCTATTCCCGGATCAAGTTCGGCGTGACCCCCGAGATCAACGCGATCTCCACGATCGTGGTGGTCTCCACCGCGATCGTGGTCCTGGTGGCCACCCGGATCAGCGCCCGGCGCGCGCGCACCAGGCCCGTCGAGGGATAGCCGCTCCCGCCAACCCACACGGAGGACCGCAACCGATGACCGAGGCGACCACAACCTGGAGCACCACGCCGCCCCTCGAACCGCTGCGGACCACGCGCCGGGTCCAGTTCCTCGATGACGCGCAGCTTGACCGGCTGCAGGACGCCACCCTCAAGGTGCTCGAGGAGGTGGGGGTCAAGTTCCCCAACGAGCAGTCGCTCGAGATCCTCGCCTCCAATGGCTGTTCGGTGGACAAGGCGACCCAGATCGTCAAGTTCCCACGGGACGTGGTCCGGCGCGCCATGGCCACGGTGCCGCGCACGTTCCGGATGGCCGCCCGCAACCCCGACTTCGACCTCCAGCTCGAGGAGGGGACCTCGTACTACACGCTCGACGGCTGCGGCGTCGCGGTGCTCGATCCCGAGACCGGCCTCGAGCGGCCGTCGCGCAAGTCCGACCTCGAGGCCCAGGCCCGTGTCGCCGACTGGCTTCCGGGCATCGGTTTCGTGTGGGCAACGGTCTCCGCCCAGGATCACGGCCGGACGAGCCAGCTCCACGAGATCGACGCCGGCTACAACAACAGCGTCAAGCACTTCCAGGGCATGGTCATGGGCGAGGACGCCGCGCGGTTCGCCGTCGAGATGGCCACGGTCGTCGCGGGCTCCAGGGAGGAGCTGCGCCGGCGGCCGGTCTTCTCGAACCTGGTCTGCTCGGTGGCGCCCCTGGCCCAGGATCACGCGGGCCTCGAGGCCGCCCTGGTCATGGCCGAAGCCGGTCTGCCGGTGGGCATCCTGTCGATGCCCACGCTCGGCACCACCGCCCCGTCCACCTCGGCCGGCGCCTTCGTGGTCGGCGATGCCGAGTGCATCAGCGGCATCGTCCTGCTCCAGCTCGCGTTCCCCGGCACGCCGGTCTTCCACTCGATCATGAAGGCCTACGCGGACCCCCGGACCGGCGTCTACGTGGGCTACTCGCTCAACAGCGGCACCGCCCGGTACGCCCCGGTCGAGATCGCCCACCATTGGGGCGTCCCGTCGATGGCGGCCTGCTTCGGCACCGACTCCCCGCGCGCAGGCACCTGGCTCGACGCGGCCGACGTGGCCCAGGATCCGGTCCTCGGCGGCCTGTCGGGCGCTGAGCTGGTCACGGGCCTCGGCCTCGACCGCACCTACACCCTGCTCACGCCCGAGGGCATCCTCCTCGACTACGAGCTCTACGAGCGGGCCCGCTACTCGCTCATGGCCCTCGACGTGGACGACGAGACGCTGGCGCTCGACGTGATCGCGGACGTGGGCCCCGGCGGCCACTATCTCGCCGAGCAGCACACACGCAAGCACATGAAGCTCGCCCTCAAGCGCGGCCTCGAGCACGACCTGGTGAACAACAGGTACCGCGACCCGATCGAGGTCGCCCGCGAGCGGGCACTCTGGGTCCGCGCGAACCACCGCCCGGAGCCGCTCGAGACGGCCAAGCAGGTGGAGCTCACCCGGATCCTCGAGGCCGCCCGCGGCGTGCTCGGTTGATCCAGGGGCACTCCGGCTCCCCGTCCCCCGACGTCATCGTCGTCGGGGGCGGGATCACCGGCTGCTCGGCCGCCGCGTTCCTCGCGGCAGCCGGCGCGCGGGTGCTCCTCGTGGAGCGGGACGGCCTGGCGTCGGGTGCGTCGGGTGCCAATGCAGGCGCGATCTGGCACCCGTTCGATCCGGTGCTCGTGGGGCTGTACCGCGAGTCCCTGGGCTTGTATCGCGATCTCGCAGCGGACTCGCCCATGTTCCGGATGGGCGATGCGCCGGTCGGGCTGCTGGCCGTCTCGAAGGACGACGCCGTCGTCCGCGGCCACGCTGCAGCCGTGGGCGCCGCTTGGCCCGACCTCGATGCGAGGGTGCTGGACCCGGCCGACGTCGCCGCGGTCGAGCCGGTCGTGGCGCCCGGATTGTGGGCCTGCCGCCTCGACCTGGGCTACCCGATCGCGCCGGCGTCCGGCACGTACGGGTTCGCCACCCTCGCGGAGACGCGGGGCGTCGTCGTGCGTGCGGGCCGTGGCGCGCGCCTCGTGCGGGACGGGGACCGGGTGACGGGCGTGGAGCTCGCCGCGGGCGAGGTGTTCACCGCCGGGGCCGTCATCGTGACCGCGGGGCCGTGGACGCCCGCGCTGATCGATCCATCGGGTTCCTGGCGCCCGATCCGGCCGCTGTGGGGTGTGGTCGTCGAGGTGGAGATGGACCCGGCACCCCGCCACATCGTGGACGAGGTGGGCGCTGAGGGCTCCGAGGCGACGGACGACGAGCTCGAGGGCCGCGTCACCCGAGATCCCGATTTCGAGGCGGCCGCGTCGCGGACCGAGCGCGAGATGCCGTCGGTGGAGCACTGCTTCACGGGCATCGTGCCCACGCCGGGCGTCACGTCGGTCGGCGGGACGAACCTGGACGTGGAGCCCGAGCCGTCCGCCTGGATCGAGCCGCTCCTCGTGCGGGCGATAGGCCTGGTGCCGGGCGTGGTCGAGGCGCCGATCCGCGGCGTCCGCTGCTGCCCCCGGCCGCTCTCCGCCGACGGGCGGCCGCTCGTGGGCGCGGTGCCGGGTTCGCGCGGCCTCTACGTTGCGGCCGGGCATGGCCCGTGGGGCATCTCCACGGGCCCGGCCACCGCCCGGATGGTGTCGGAGCTGGCCACGGGCGGCGCGCCCGAGATCCCCGCAGAGCTGGACCCGGCCCGCTTCGGAGTGCCGGGCGCCTAGGCCGAGGCCGTCCCGCTGCCGCGGGCCCTCCTGGCGAACCGGGGACGCGCGGTCAAGCCCGGCGGGATGGCGGGAGCGCATGGGAGTCGAACCCACCGCGCGACGCCGGGCGCCGCGCCACCGGTGTTGAAGACCGGGGGGCCCACCGGAACCCCTCCGCTCCCGCGTGCTCGGCCGCGTGGAGGCGGCCCTCCGCGGAGGGTAGCGCCTCGGGCGGTCAGGCGACCAGGTTCAGGTCCCCGGAGATGCCAGCCCCGCCGTTCTCGTACAGGAAGATGCTCGATGCCGACAGGCTGCCACCGCCCGACGCATAGCTGAACGGCGTCACGGCGGAGGCCGTGGCCAGGGCGCCAACCCCGGCACTGGCCAGGGACTGGATGGCTGCCCCGGCCTCCCCGCTCCACACGCCCAGGCCGGCGAAGGCGGCGTCGCCCTCGTCGATCCAGCCGTTGCGGTCCGAGTCGAGGGCCGACAGCTCTCCGTAGCCGCTGTTGGTGGCGGGCCCGAACATCTCGGACCCGTTGTCCACGATGCCGTTGCCGTTGAGGTCGCGGACGAGGTACACGGACCCGGTTGCCAGCGAGGCGACCTGCTCGGCCGTGCCATCGTTGTTCACATCCACCGCGGAGGTCCCGGAGCCGAGGGACGGGGCTCCGCCGCCGAGGGCGAGGACCAGCGGGTCCCTGGCGGCGTCGCCGGCCCGGAGGCTCGTGGACTCGGTCATCACCTGGTCACGGGCCATGGCGAATGCCGCTTCGATGTTGATCTGGCGCCCATCGGCGGTGGTGACGGTGGCGGCCGCGGCAAAGGCGACCTGCTCATGCTCGGCAACCCGGACCGTGGTGTCCTCGCGGTAGCCCCAGCCCTGGGCAGGCGGCGGGGGCGGCGCCTGGTCGGGGTGCATGCGCTGGTGATGCGCGCGCATTTCGTCCGGCGACACCTTGCCGTCCTTGTTGGTGTCGACATCGGCGAAGTGCTCGGCAAGCATCGGCATGCCGGCCTTGGCTTCCTCGAGGTCGATCGCGCCGTCGGCATTCTTGTCGGCGTCCTTGAAGTGCTGCTTCATCTGCTCCGGCGAATGCCGCCCGCCGTCCTTGTGCATCGCGCGCATCTCGTCGACGCTGATCTGGCCGTCCTTGTTCGTGTCGAGCTTGTCGAAATTCTCGGCGACGTGGGGCATCGAGGCGGCCGCCTCCTCTCGGGAAAGCGAGCCGTTGCCGTCCTTGTCAGCCGCCTTCCAGTGT
>JBAXFC010000197.1:0-6616 GCA_037140135.1 Chloroflexota bacterium | reverse complement strand
GTCCCCCTGTCAGTGGGCCGTTCGGTGCTTGAGATGCGCCTTCAGGACAACGGGCTGCAAGCCCTTCGCAACGAGGTGACCCGCCGCTCCGAGGAACTGGGCCGCGCCCTTTCGGGCCTGGAAGAGAAGCATCCTGGGCGCCAGCCTGCTGCGTCCGAGCAGGCGGAGAACGATCGTCGGCTGCAATCTCGCGAGAACGCCGTCGATGCCATGGCCCAGCAGAACGTGCGCGCGCGCCTCAATGCCAGCCTGCAGCAGACGCAGCAGGTCGAGCGCGAACTTCGCGATCGCCTGCACGAGCTTGAAGGTCAGGCCTCCCGCTTCGCAGCCGACTTCCGTGAAGCCATGCGCCTGACCGCGGAAATGCGCAAACGCGAGCGCGAAGTCGATGAGATGCGCGATCGCCTGAACTACCTCGGCACCGAGCGCAACGCACTGGGCTTCGTGCGGCTGATCACGCCGGCGCTGCCGGCGGAGACACCGCAGGGCCTGGGGAAAACCAGGTTGCTGGCCGCCTTGCTGGCTGTCGCGGCCTTGATCGGCCTCACGCTTCCGATGGTGTTGGACGTCCTCGACCGCCGTGTGCTGGTGGTGGGTGACGCCGAGCGCGCCATGGGCATTGGATCGGCAGGCTGGCTGGTCAAGGTGAAGGACGAGGCCACACGCAGCCTGGCAGAGGACCAGATCCGGCGCCTGGCGTCCACGCTGGTGCGCAACCGCAAACGCGGAGGTCGGGCGTCCTGCGGGTTTACCTCGGCGCGCGTCGGCGGCGGGGTCACCACCACGGTGCTCGACCTGGCCCGTACGCTGACCCAATTGGGAAGCCGCGTTCTCGTCGTTGAAGCGAACTCTCTCTCAGGGGCATCGAGCCTCGCACTGACAGGTGCGGGGTTGTGCGGGCTCCTGTCAGGCGAGGCGACAGCCGACGACGTTGTCTGCCAGCATGAACACGGGGGTACAGCGCTGTCGATCGTGCCGTTCGGCCAGGACGACTCCAATGGACTCCGGCGTCTGGACCGGCTGCGCGACGCTCTGGATCGCTGGTCGTCGAACTACGACCTGGTGCTGGTGGACATCCCTCCCCTCCTGCCCAGCGCCGACGCCGAAATGCTGGTCGATGCGGTCGGCCAGGTCTTCCTGGTCGCGGAGGCCGGCGGTGTGTCCAAGCGGGATGTGGCGAGGGCACGCCAGGTGCTTCAGAAACTTGACCCCGAGGCCGTCGGCCTGATCGTGAACATGGTTGATTTTGACGCGGCCGGCTCGCACGCGGCGGCCCATCTCGTGGAGACCATCACGGGCGGGCGCTTCCAGAATTTCATGACCTTGTCGCACCTGCGGCTGCAGTTCGAACTGCTGCGCATGCGGCTGGCACGCCGCCGCGCCAACCGTTGATCAGGCAGCGGGCATCGGCGCCAGCACTTCCAGCAAGCGCAAGGCGGCGTCGCGCCAGGACCAGCCATGCGCCACGGCGTAGGCCTGGTCGGATGCCTCGCGCCCGATCTGCAGGAGCTGGTGGGTGAGGGCGGTGCCACGCTCCACGGCCTGCCCGATGGCGCGGATGTCCTCGGCCCTTGGATCATCGGGAGGCGTGGCCATGCTGAGGTAGCCGTGGAAGATCCGGATGCCCATCAGGACGTTGCCGAAGTCGTGGGCGGCGGCCGCGGTGACCCGGCTGACCGCCTCCAGGCGCCCGGTGCGGGCGACGGTCTCCTCGAGCTGCCTGCGGCTGGTGACATCCCACGTGACGGCGAACCAGCGGGCAGGGCGCCCGTCCGGTCCGCTGGTCGCCCGCCAGCGCTCCTCCACCGAGATGACGCGCCCGTCGGCCCGCCGCAGGCGGTAGTGGAGGTCGGTGACGGTGGGCGAGTCGTCGTCCCAGGCGTTCGAGATCCGCTCCCGATCCTCGTTGACGACGATCTCCCGCCAGAACTGCGGATCGATGAGCTGCTCCACCGGGTAGCCGGTGATCGCCTCGCTGTTGGCGGAGACGAACCGCTGCCCGCTCGGGACGTCGTGGACGAAGACGATGGCGTCGAGCTCGTCCACCAGCTCGCGGTACCGCTCCTCGGACTGGCGGAGGGACTGCTCGTGGGCGAGCTGGTCGGTGACGTCGATCAGCTGGCCCACCAGGCACAGCAGGTCGCCCCCGGCGTCCCGGACGGCGCCCACGGAGAGGTCCGCCCACACGATCCCGCCGTCTGCGCGCAGGTAGCGCTTGAGGATCCGGTACCCGTTGCTCCGGCCGGCCAGGACCTCCACCTGGTTCGCGAGGTCGGTCGCGACGTCCTCGGGATGGGTGAAGTCCCGCCAGTGCAGGCCCAGCAGTGTCTCCTGGTCACGGCCGAGCATCTCGCACATCGCGGCGTTGACCTCGAGCAGGCTGCCGTCGGGCGTCGCGATGCACATGCCGATCGGGGCGTGGTCCATGGCCTGCCGGAACCGGGCGTCCGCTTCCGCCCGGGCGGCCTGGGCACTGTGGCCGGCCGTGACGTCGCGCGAGATCGCGACGACCCCGTCGCCGTACCGCACGTACTCCGTGTCGTACCAGCCGTCGCCGTCGGGCCGCGGGGCGGCCATGATGGCCCGGAACGGTTCCCCGGTCTCCAGCACGCGCCGGTGGTGGGGGAGCCGGTCGGCGAACGACGGGAAGGCCTCGAGCAGGCGCTTGCCGATCGGATCGGGGGCATCCGGGTCCCCGAGGATCACGGCCCGCCAGGCGGCATTGGTGTACTCGATGCGCTCATCGACGATCTCACCGTTCTCCCGGACCGGGGACAGCACCGACACCGCATCCGTGAGCGCGTCGAGGGCGCCGCGCAGATGGGCGTCGCTCTCGCGGCCCCGGGCCTCGGCGGCGGCCCGCTCGCTGCGGTCCTCGAGCGCGTCCACGGCGTAGCCGACGGTGACGGCCAGGTCCTCCATGAGGGCCGCCTCCTCCAGCCCGAAGGCTCCCGCGACCGGCGCGTACACCGAGAGCACCCCGGTGGGCAGGGAGCGGCTGCGCATCGGGAAGGAGGCCGTGGAGCGCAGGCCGTACCCGAGCGCACGATCCCTCCAGGGCGCCATCATCGGGTCCGTCTCGATATCGGTGCAGATGACCGGGTGACCGGAGCGGATGGCCGTGCCCGCGGGCCCCCGCCCTTCGGGGATGTCGGCGACGGCGATCCTGATCCCGCTCACATAGTCCATTCCGGTGCCGGCACAGTGGATCGGCTCCAGCCAGCCGTCGCCGTCGAGGTCGGCCGCGGTGAAGGCCATGGCGAAGGCGCCGTGGCCCGCAAGGACCTCGACCACCGAGCGCAGCAGCGCATCGCGGGTCTCGGCCCCGACCACGGCCCGGGTGGCGGCGACCAGCGTGGCGAGCAGGGGCTGGAGTCGCTCGCTTTGGGCGAGGGCCCCGGTCTCCATTGCCTGGTGCTGGACCCGACTGGCGTCAGCGATCGCCATCGCGACCTCGAGCGGAGGCTGGACCCGTCGGCCGTGCGGCGTGCGCACCGGCACGAGGGAGATGCAAGGGTAGCGGGACCGGCAGGGTGCGGACGCCGGGTTCCGCACCCAGGAGGTGCGGGCACGCACCGCTGCCGGACATGGGGCAACCGGCCGGGGTCCGGCGTCGGGGCCGGATGCGGAATCCTCCTCACGCAGATGCAGTAGGCCGATCGGTGGATCGCGCGGTGTCCGTGCCTGATACTGGGGTGATCCCGGGCGCCGAGGGGCTGCCGGATGCCACCACAGGAGCAAGTCCTCCATGCGCGCGTTGTCCCGGGGCCGCGTCGCGGCGATCCTCCTGGTCTGCGGCGCAGCCGCCGGCGGCGGCCTGCTGGTCACGGCGCCCCGGAGCGCGCCGCCGGTGGTCACGGCGCCCCAGAGCGCGCCGCCGGTGGTCACGGCGCCCGATGGAACCGGCATCGTCTCGCTCCCGCTGCGGGCCGTCGCCCCGGCCGCGGCCCCCACCACCGTCGGAGAGCCCGAGGAGGAGCGGGAGCGCCTGCCGATCCGGGGCACCCCCGGCACCGCCCCCGGGATCCAGCGCACGACGAAGGCGCCGGGTGCGGTCACGGACGCCGCCATGCCCGTCGCGGACGCCAGCTTCGACGGGATCGGCGAAGGGATGTCCGGCTTCGCCATCCACGCCATCCCGCCGGACCCCAGCATCGCGGTGGGCTCCACGCAGGTCGTGGAGGTGGTGAACAGCTCGATCGCGGTCTTCAGCCGCACCGGCAGCCGGCTCCTCGGCCCCGTCGCCACGAACACCCTGTTCTCGGGCGTCGCGGGAGACCGCTGCGCCACCACGAACGACGGGGATGGCGTGGTCGCCTACGACCGGGCCGCGGGCCGCTGGGTCGTGACCTGGTTCGCCATCAACGGTGCGGACGGGTTCGCGGTGCCGTACCGGGAGTGCGTCGCGGTCTCGACGAGCAGCGACGCCACCGGCTCCTGGGCCCGCTACAGCTTCGCCTACAGCACCTTCGACGACTACCCCAAGCTCGCGATCTGGCGCGACAGCTACGTCGTCACCTTCAACATGTTCGACGGGTCCCTCAACTGGGTTGGCGGCGAGGTCTGCGCCTACGACCGGACGTCGATGCTGGCGGGCACGGCCGCCCGGGCGCAGCAGTGCTTCGACGCCGGCTCCTGGTACGGCGGGCTGCTGGCCGCCGACACGGACTCCGCGACGCCTCCGCCGGCCGGCGCTCCGGTCCCGGTGCTCGCCCTCGACACCTACTCGTCGCTCGCGGCCTTCCGCCTGAACGTGGACTGGTCCAATCCTGCCGCGTCAAGCCTCGACGGGCCAGACATCGTCGCGGTCCCGTCCTTCGATCTCCCCTGCACCTGGGGGGCCGAGTGTGCCGGCCAGCCCGGCACCGCCCGGCAGCTGGACTCGCTCGGGGACCGGCTGATGAACCGGCTCGCATATCGCAACGACGGCGGCACGGAGCGCCTCGCCGTCGCCCAGAGCGTTGACGACGGAACCGGGAACGGCTCCGCCGTGCGCTGGTACCAGCTGGGCATCGCCGCCGACCGGAGCGTGGCTCTCGCCGATACCGGGACCTATGCCCCGACCGGCACGGTCTCGCGCTGGATGCCGTCTGCGGCGCTGGACCGGTCCGGCAACCTCGCCATCGGCTACAGCCTGTCGGGGCCCACGGTGTATCCGTCGCTCGCCTGGGCCGGGCGGCTGGCGGGCGACCCGGCCGGCACGCTGGGCCAGGCGGAGGCCATCGTGGTCGCGGGCACCGGCTCCCAGAACGGCCAGTACACGCGCTGGGGCGACTACAGCGCACTCGTCCTGGACCCGCTCGACCAGTGCACCTTCTGGTACGTCGGGGAGTACGTCAAGACGTCCGGCGAGGCGACCTGGCGGACACGGATCGCCTCGTTCGCGTACCCGTCCTGTGAAGGGGCGGCGCCGCGCGCGGTCGTCAGCTCGCCCGCGACACCCACCACGTCCGCGGACCTCGCCTTCGGGGTCGTCTTCTCCAAGCCGCTCAGCGGGCTCGCCGCGGGTGCCATGGCGACCGAGGGATCGGCCACCGGGTGCGTGATCGGGACCCCTTCCGGCGCCGCCACCACGTGGAGCGTCCCGGTCACCGGCTGCTCCGACGGCACCGTCCGGCTCCGTCTTCCATCCGGATCGATCAGCGACTCCACGGGCAATGCCGGCCCTCCCCTCGACGTCACCTCCGCGCTGGTGCTGATCGACCGGACGGCGCCGGTGGTCACCGGGCTGCCCGTCGCCACGATCCGCTCCGGGACGGCCCTCGCCAATGCCTCGTCCACGCCTGCGGTCCCGGTCACCCTCACCTGGACCGGGACGGACGGCAACAGGGGGTCCGGGATCGCGTCGTGGGCCGTCGCGTCCTCGCCGGATGGCGGCCTCACGTGGACGCCCATCAGCGGCGTGCTCACCGGCAAGCCGATCGCCACGGTCGCCCCATCGACCGGCACCGTCCTGTTCCGGGCCGTGCCCACCGACCTCGCCGGGCTCACCGGAGATCCGGCGGCCTGCACCGGGTCCCCGCAGACGGTTCGCGTCGTGCAGCAGGGATCCGCGACGTTGCGCTATGCAGGGACCTGGCGCACCGTCTTGTCCGCCTCGCGGTCCGGCGGCTCGGCGCGGTACACGATCAAGGCCGGCGCCTCGGTGACCACCACCTTCACGGGCACCTCGTTCGCCCTCCTGGCGACGATGGGGCGGACGAGCGGCAGGGCGCGCGTCTACGTGGACGGCGTGCCGGTGGTCATCGACCTCTACCGCTCCGCCACCCAGCTGCGCTCGGTCGCGTGGGCCAGGTCATGGGCGGTGTCGGGCACGCACACGATCCGGATCGTGGCCCTGGGCACCACGGGCCGGCCGCGCGTCGAGCTCGACGGGGTGATCGTCGCCCGGTAGGTCGTCGGCCGGCGGCCGAACGCGGCCGGCGTCCGGGCCCCGATGGGCGGCGCCGGGGCTCCGGCCCGGGTCCGATCGGGCCCGGCGGTTCAGAGCGTCAGCGCGGGACGGTGGCGTCGCACCAGGCCGCGAGCGCCCGCGTGGCGGCATCGGCCGTGCCCAGGACGGGGATCCCGGCCGCGGCGAGGCGCTCCACGAACGGCAGGTAGAGCGCTCCCGCAT
>JBAXFC010000196.1:0-6643 GCA_037140135.1 Chloroflexota bacterium | reverse complement strand
CGAGCACCACCGCCAGCAGCGTGCTCTTGCCGCACCCCGACGAACCGGTCACGGACACCACCTCGCCCGCCCGAACCTCGAACGTCGCACCGTCCGGCGCCCGGACCTGCCGCCCCGGCTGCTCAACCGACACGCCATCGATGACGACGCCGACGATCCGCGCAGGGACCGGGGCCGCCCCGCCGGCCGCCGGCAGCCCGGCGTCGATCACCTCGAACGCCCGGGCGGCGGCCGTGACCCCCTCCTCGGACGCGTGGAACTCCGCGCCCAGCCGGCGCAGCGGCAGGTACGCCTCCGGCGCAAGCACGAGGGCGAACAGGCCGATGTCGAGCGTGAGCGTGCCCGCCGCCAGCCGCAGGCCCACGCCCACGGCCACCAGCGCCACGGAGATCGTGGCCAACAGCTCCAGGACCATCGCGGACAGGAAGGCGATCCGCAGCGTCGCCATCGTCGTGGTCCGATAGCCGTCCGTGATCCGGCGCAGGATCGCCACCTGGGCCTCGGCCGCTCCGAACGCGCGCAGCGTGGGCAGGCCCGCCACCACGTCGCCGAACCGGCGGGCCAGGCGCGACAGCGTCGCCCAGCGCCGGGCACGGTGCGTCGCCGACATCCTCCCAACGAGGACCATGAACACCGGGATCAGCGGCACGGTGAGCATGACCGTGAGCGCGGCCACACCGTCCACCGCGAACAGGCACAGGACAACCGCGAGGGGCACGATCGCCGCCAGGACAGCCTGCGGCAGGTAGCGCCCGTAGTAGCCGTCGAGCGCGTCGAGCCCGCGGGTGGCCAGCAGGACCAGCTCGCCGCTCGCCTGCTCCGCCGCCCAGCGGGGACCGAGGAGGACGGCACGCCCCAGGAGCGCCGCGCGCAGGTCCGCCTTGACCCGGGCGCTGATCCACTGGGCCGCGATGTCCGCCGCCCATCCGGCGAGCGAGCGCGCGGCCAGCACGCACGCCAGCGCCGCGAGGACCGGCGCCAGCTCCCCGATCCCCTCCCCGCCGAGGAAGGCGCCGCTGATCGCACGGGCGAGCAGCCAGGCCTGGACGACGGCGAGCAGTGCGGCCGCGACCCCGAGGATGACGGCCGCGACGAGCCCACCGGTCGCGGATCGACCAGCGAGCAGGAGTCTCCGGCTCGGGCTCACGGAAGGCCGTGGGGACGCGGCCACAGGGTCAGCCCTCGACGCCTGCCCGCGGGACGGTCACCCGCTTGCGGAACACGTGGTAGGTCCAGCCCTGGTAGACCAGGACGATCGGGACGAAGATCACGGCCACGACCGTCATGATCGTGAGCGTGTACGGCGTTGAGGCCGCGTTCGTGGTCGTCAGGCTCCAGGCCTCGTTGAGCGACGAGGGCATCACGTCCGGGAACAGGGCGAGGAACAGGCTGGCCACCGCCAGCGCGATCGTGACCGCGGACCCGGTGAATGCCCAGCCCTCGCGCCTGATGCGCGAGGCCCCCAGCGCCGCAAGCCACGCGACGGCCGCGAGCACGGCGACGGCGGTTGAGAGGAGGTCGCCCCGGATCGCGTTGGCCCAGAGCAGGAAGACCACCGCGACCACCGCCGTGACGAGGCCCAGCGGCAGGGAGAGACGGCGCGCCCGCTCCCGCAGCACGCCGTCGGTCTTGAGGGTGAGAAAGTACGTGCCATGGGTGACGAACAGCAGCAGCGTCGTCAGCCCGCCCAGCAGGCCGAACGGGTTGAGCAGCGTGAGCAGGCTGCCCTGGAAGCTCTTGTCGGCATCGATCGGCGTGCCGCCCACGATGTTGGCGAAGGCGACCCCCCACAGGACTGCGGGCAGGAAGGACCCGACCGCGATCACGATGTCCATCCGCGCCCTCCACGGCGCATCGCCGCGCTTGTTGCGGTACTCGATGCCCACGCCGCGCAGGATGAGCGCGACGAGGACCAGGAACAGGGCGAGGTAGAAGCCCGAGAAGAGGGTGGCGTACCACTCGGGGAATGCGGCGAAGGTGGCCCCGCCCGCCACGATGAGCCAGACCTCGTTGCCGTCCCAGACCGGACCGATGGTCCGGAGCATGGCGCGGCGCTCGGGCTCGTCCTTCCCGATGACGTGAAGCAGGATGCCCACGCCGAAGTCGAAGCCTTCGAGGACGAAATAGCCGATCCAGAGGACGGCGATCAGCGCGAACCAGAGGGTTGTCAGCTCCATCACCGTGCCCCTAGTACCCGAGCCCGAGCGCAGGCTCGGTCTCATGCTCAAACCCCGTGTCGGCCGTCGCCTCCGGCAGGCCGGCGCGCACACGGCGCACCACCAGCCCCAGCATGACCACGGCAAGCGCGCCGTAGAGGATCGTGAACCCCACCATCGTGAGCAGGACCTCGAGGGTCCCGTTGGTGGGCGTGACCGCGGCGGCGGTGGGCATCAGGCCGAAGACGATCCACGGCTGGCGGCCCACCTCCGTGAAGATCCAGGCGAAGGAGTTCGAGGCCAGCGGCAGGAACGGCAGCGCGATCGCGACGGCCGTCGTCCTCGCGCTGGGCGTGTGGCCCTTGCGCATCCGGAACAGGAACCAGAGCGCCGCGAGGGCGGCCAGGCCGCCGGCGCCGATCATCAGGCGGAAGGTCCAGTAGGTGACGGGCGTGTTGGGCGTGTAGTCGCCGGCGCCGTACTTCGCCGTCTCCTGCGCCTGGAGATCGTTGATGCCCTCCACCTTGCCGTTGACGTCACCGGTGGCAAGGAACGAGAGCAGGTATGGGACCCGGATCGAGAGGACGTCCTGCGACCCGTCGAGGCTGCCGATCGTGAAGATCGAGAAGGACGCGGGCTGCTCGGTCTCCCAGAGCGCCTCGGCGGCCGCCATCTTCATCGGCTGCTGCTCGGTCATGATCTTGCCCTGGATGTCACCCGAGACCGCCACCAGCAGCCCCGAGACCAGGAGCATCACGGCACCGGCCTTGGCGGCACTGCGGAACGGGGCCGCGAGGTCCGGCCTCGCGCGGTCGTGCAGCATGCGGTACATCGCGATGCCGGCAAGGAAGGCGCCCGTGGTCATGAAGGCGGCGGCGATGGTGTGGGGGAACGTGATCAACGCGGTGCTGTTGGTGAGGACCGCGAGGAAGTCCTTGAGCTCCGCGCGGCCGGAGACGGCGTTCACCTCGTAGCCCACCGGATGCTGCATCCAGGAGTTGGCGGCGAGGATGATGTAGGCCGAGATGGCCGTGCCGATGGCGGCGATCCAGATCGTCGCGAGGTGGACCTTCCTCGAAAGGCGGCCCCAGCCGAAGATCCAGAGCCCCAGGAACGTGGACTCGAGGAAGAAGGCGAGGAGGCCCTCGATGGCCAGCGGGGCGCCGAAGATGTCGCCCACGAACCGGCTGTAGCTGGACCAGTTCATGCCGAACTGGAACTCCTGCACGATGCCGGTGACCACGCCCAGGGCGAAGTTGATGAGGAACAGCTCCCCGAAGAACCTCGTCAGCCGCAGGTAGGACTCCTTGCCGGAGCGGTACCAGGCGGTCTGGAAGCCCGCGACCGAGAACGCGAGCCCGATCGTCAGTGGAACGAACAGGAAGTGGTAGACGGTGGTGATGCCGAACTGCCACCGCGAGAGCATCAACGGATCCACGACGGTTGGTGACTCCTCCAAGGGCTGTGCTGAGGTCCCCTCGGTCACCAAGGGTGCCTGAAGCACCTATAGGCTTGCCCGGCCGAAGGACACCAAGGAGACGACGGCGCCGCAGCCCCATGGGTGCCGGTTGTCCCCCCGGGCAGGTGCCGATGCGCTGGAGAGACACCCCGGGATAGGCACTTCAGGCGCCCGGCTGCCCCTCGTCCTACAGGACGTGGCGGACTGAGCCTGCCGACCACAGGGCGCCCGCCGACAGCGCACCGAACGGATGACGGGCAGATTCACGCTATTCGTCTTCGCCGGTCTTCTCTTCCGCGTGGCCGGCCTGCGTCCCTACGACCCATCCCCGCTGCCGCGCATTGCTGGACACCTGGATGAGGTCGCCAACGCGGCGGTTGCAGGCGCGACGGCGCGCCCGCAGGCACGAGGGCATGACCCGGTGCGACATCAGCTTCTGGCCGGCATGGCCGTGTTCGTCCTGTGCGCAACGACCGTTGGCCCGGGCGTGGCCCGGGCATTCCCGCCCGACACGGGGGCGCCAGCGGCCCCGCTGCCGGCGGTGCCGGGGACAAGCGCCGCCGGAGTCGGGACTGCGGCAGCCGGCCTGCCCGCCAGCGCGACCGATGAGACGAAGGTCCCCCACTACTACGGGCCGTACCCCAACTGGGCGTGGAGCCCGCAGGCCCTGACCGATGCGATCGTCACGGTCAGCGCCGCGCCCGGCGACACCACCGGAACGGGTGCCGAGGCCACCGCAACCGTCAGTCCCAAGGACGGCAGCGTCACCGGGATCACGGTCACCAGCCCCGGCACGGAATACGTGCTGCCGCCTGTCGTCACCATCACGTCTCCCGGCATCACCCCGATCACCACCGCAAGCGCCGCGGCAACCATCTCCGCGGGCGTCGTGACCGGCATCACGGTGGACGAGTCGGGCGCGGGCTTCACGGCCCCAGCCGTGACGATCAGCGGGGGCACCCCCACGCCCGGGTTCGCTGCATCGGCCGTGGCCAGCGGTGGCGTTGACTGGGTCACCCTCGCGGAAGGCGGGTCCGGCTACCTGCACCAGCCCGTGGTGCAGTTCACCATGCCGGATCTCCCCGACGGCAGGCAGGCCACGGGCTCGGCCATCACGGCCAACGGCGTGGTCACCGGCATCTCCGTCGCCGACCCGGGCTCCGGCTACACCGCGGCGCCGACGATCACGATCCTCGACGCCGACCAGGTCAACCCGACCGCGGCGACAGCCACCGCGACCATCGGCATCAGCCGGATCGACCTGACCACCGGCGGCCAGGGCTACCATGCCGCGCCAGCCGTGACCATCGCCGACACCGTCGGAACCGCGGACAAGGGCGCCAGCGCCACGGCCGTGGTCGCCGTCTTCGGTGCGGTCACCGGGATCACGGTGACCCGGCGAGGAGCGGGCTACATCACGCCCGGCATCAAGAAGTTCGTGGACACGCTGGCCGGCGACGGCCCGGAGAACGCCAACAACCTGGGGCAGTACATCCCAACCGCCGTCCCGGACACCACCACCTATCCGGGGGCGGACTACTACGAGATCGCCGTCGTCCAGTACCGGACGCAGTTCAGCAGCTCCCTGCCCGCGACGCTGGTGCGCGGCTACGTGCAGCTGTCCACGAGCGTCGTGCCCGGGCGGCACCTGGCCCTGGCCGGCCCGAACCTGGACCCCATGCTCCCGGACAGCCCCATCCTCCTGCCGGACGGCAGCCAGGCGTATGCCGTGGACGCACCGCACTACCTGGGCCCCGAGATCCTCGCCGCCAAGAGCCGGCCGGTCCGGGTCCTGTTCCGCAACCTGCTGCCCACCGGCACGGGTGGCGACCTCTTCCTCCCGGTGGACACCACGATGATGGGCTCCGGGATGGGCCCGGATGCCGTCATGCTCGGCGCGGACAACGTCCCGATGGACATGGTGCCGGACGCCGGGGTCGTCACGGACGGGGTCCGCAACGACGAATGCGGCATGACCCCCAAGCCCCGCACCTGCTACTCGGAGAACCGGGCCACGATCCATCTCCACGGCGGCATCACTCCCTGGATCAGTGATGGCACGCCCCACCAGTGGATCACCCCGGCCGGCGAGAACACGGCCTACCCCAAGGGGGTCAGCGTCCAGAACGTGCCGGACATGCCGGATCCCGGCCCCGGCGCCGAGACCTTCTTCTACACCAACCAGCAGGGTGCGCGGCTGCTCTGGATCCACGACCACTCGTGGGGCACCACCCGCCTCAACGTCTATGCCGGCGAGGCCGCCACCTACGCGCTGACCGATCCCACCGAGCAGGCCCTGCTGGCCCCCGGCGGCGCTCTGGCCGGCCTCGGGATGGGCACCTCCCTGGTGATCCAGGACAAGACGTTCGTCTCGCCGAACATCGCCTCCACGGATCCCACCTGGGACGCCAGCCGCTGGGGCGGCACGGGCAGCCTCTGGGTGCCGCACGTGTACATGCCTGCCCAGAACCCGGGCAGCATCACCGGCGTGAACCCGTTCGGGCGATGGATGTACGGCCCCTGGTTCTGGCCGCCGTCCACGGACCAGAAGTACCCGCCCATCGCCAACCCCTACTACGACCCCGCCTGTGACCCGGCGGTCGCGGACTTCTGCGAGCCGGCCCTGATCCCGTCAACGCCCAACAACTCCGTGGGCATGGAGGCGTTCAACGACACGCCGATCGTCAACGGCACGGCCTACCCCACCACCACGGTTGACCCCAAGGCCTACCGGTACCGGATCCTCAACGCGGCCAACGACCGCATGTGGAACCTCCAGTGGTACGTGGCCGACCCCACCACCGGCACCCTGAGCGAGGTGGCCCTGCAGGCGGACCAGGTGGCAGCCGCCCAGACCGACCCCAACATCGTCCCGTACCCGGATACCAGCAAGAGCCCGGTTGGCCCGAGCTGGATCCAGATCGGCACCGAGGGCGGGTTCCTCCCGTCGCCCGTGGTGGTCCCCAACCAGCCCATCACCTGGATCACGGACCCGACGCGCTTCGACGTCGGCAACGTGGACAAGCAC
>JBAXFC010000195.1:0-6688 GCA_037140135.1 Chloroflexota bacterium | reverse complement strand
GGGCGATGCCGATGGGACGACCGGGCTGGCGGCGGGGCCGGCGCAGCCCCCGAGCGCGAGCGCGAGCACGGCGGTTGCCAGGGGGCGGCGGAGGCTGCTGATCACGGTGGCTTGCGGTCCTCGAGACATGGAAACGCCGCCCTCGACTGCCGGGGACGGCGTTGACTCGAGCGGGCCTGCTTCCTACACCGGTACGAACCGGATCAGGTTCCGCGGGTCTGTGGCCTTGGCCACACTCTCAGCGCACGAGGCGCTCCCCGGAGGCGGATATGCGGTTGTCGGCCGAGTCTACACCCAGGGCCGGCCAGCCCGGCACGAGCGGCGCGGCCGGCACGAGCGGCGCGGCCGGCACGAGCGGCGCGGCCGGCGCGGTGGAGTCCCACCCCGCTCGCTCGCTCCGCATGTTGCATTTGACCGCCCAGCGGGCGTTGGCACGCGATTTGCGCTCATCCGACCGCCACGCGGACTTCTGAACGTGAATCCGCCCCGATCCCGCCGTTCCGAGCCCGAGACATCGCCCCAGTGACCGCTGGGCGGGCATCTGCAACAAGCGCGGGGACCGCGCCAGCGCGCACTCCGGCTCCGGGCTCACGCCGGCGCCGCCGGCCCAGGAGGCTCAGGCGGGCGCGACCGCCCCGGCGTTCTCCTTGATCCAGGTGACGACCTCGGCGAGGACCGCCTGCTGCTCCGGCTCGTGGTGGCACTCGTGGCGCAGCCCCTCGTGGACGCGGCGGGTGACACCGGCCTTGGACCCCAGGGCCTCGGTCACGCGCACCGGCACGATTGGATCGGCGGAGCCGTGGAGGATGTACGTCGGGACGGGCATCGCGGTGAGCGTCGGCAGCAGGGCGCGCAGCCGGTCCTGCTCCTTGAACGCCTCGGCGCCGAAGCGGGTCGTGGACTGGTTCGAGCACAGCGGGTCCGCATCGGCCTTGGCGTTCACGGACGGATCGCGCGAGAGCCCGCCCGCGGGCAGGCCGTTGGCGATCTTCATCTTGGGCAGGACGCTGGTCAGGACGCCCGCGAGCGCCTTCTTCCAGTCCGGGATCGTGGCCTCGATGCCGGGCGCCGAGAGGACCAGGAGATCCGGCATCGGGCGCTGCGGCTCGGAGAGCGCGTACCCGAGCGCGATCAGCCCGCCCATCGAGTGCCCGTAGAGGACCAGCGGGCGCCCGGGGTTGGCGTCGCGGAGCGCGGTCAGGCGCGTCTGCAGGTCGTCGTGGAGGATGCTCCACCGTTCCACCCAGACGCGCGGCCCGCCGGAGCCGCCGTTGCCGCGGTGGTCGTAGGCCCAGGTGTCGATCCCGGCGCCGGTCAGCGCCTCGGCGACCGTCTCATACCGGCCACCGTGCTCGCCCAGGCCGTGGACGATGAGGGCCTCAGCCCAGGCATCGCCGGCCGGCGCCCAGTGCAGGGTCCGGAGCGTGGTGCCGTCCGCCATCCTGGCCGTCCCCAACGACGGGCTGACGGTGGTCGAGGTGGACGCTGTCGGTGCCGTGGCGATGTCGGTCATTGGAGCCTCCTGATGCGGCAGGGTACGCCGTCAGCACCGCGCCGGTTACGATCCTGCGCATGACCAGCCCCTGGACCGAGATCGCCGATCGCGTCTTCGTGCGCCGCTATGCGTTCGTGGACCAGAACATCGTGACGATCCTGGGCGACGGGGTGGCGCTCGTGGTGGACAGTCGGACCACGTACCCGCAGGCCCGCGAGATCCTCGACGACCTGCGCGCGCTCGGCTCGCCGCGCGTCGGCGTCGTCGTCAACACCCACGGGCACTGGGACCACGCCTTTGGCAACCGGGCCTTCCGTCCGGCCGTGATCTGGGGCCACGAGCGCTGCGCCACGATGGTGGCGATGACCGGCGACGCGCAGCGGACCGAAGCGGCCGTCCACCTGTCCGCCGGGGAGCTGGCCGACCTCGACGAGGTGGTGCTCGACCCGCCCGACCGCGTCTTCGCCGACCGGGCGGTGGTGGAGCTCGGCGGGCGGCTGGTGGACCTCGCGTACCTCGGTCGCGGCCACACCGACAACGACATCGTGATCACGGTCCGCGACGCGGACATCCTGCTCGCCGGCGACCTCCTCGAGAACGGCGCCACCGCGTCCTTCAGCGACGGCTACCCGATGGACTGGCCGGTGACCGCCCAAGCGCTGCTGGAGCTTGTGGGCTCGGCGACGGTGGTGGTGCCCGGCCACGGAGACCACGCAGGGCGCGACTTCGTCGAGTCCCAGCTGGCGGGCTTCCGGGCGATCGCGGCGCTGGCGGCACGGGTGGCCGTGGGCGACCTCGATCTCGAGGCGGCAATCACCCTGGCCCCCTACCCCGCCCCCGATGCGCGCGCGCCCCTGGAACGAGCGCTGGCCCAGCTCCGGGACGACCTCGCGGGGCGGTGACCCCTCGCCGGGCCGTGACGTCAGGTCAGCCGGTGACGCGCACCACCCAGCGGCCGCGTGCCTGGCCGGCGTGGATCGCCTCGAGCGCGGGCCCCATCGAGTCAAGGCCCACCTCCGTGATCCCGCCATCGATGCCGCGCGGCAGCAGGTCGGCGGCCAGCCGGTTCCAGAGCGCGCGGCGTGCCCCGATCTCCACGTTGACCGAGTCCATGCCCAGCAGCGCGCAGCCGCGCAGGATGAACGGGAAGACGGTGGTGGAGAGCTCCACGCCACTCGCGTTGCCCGATGCCGCGACGGCCGCGCCCACCTTCAGCGTCCGGAGCGCGTAGGGCAGCGTCGCCGCACCCACCGTGTCCACCGCGCCCGCCCACCGGGCGGAGTCGAGCGGCCGGCCCGGGCCGGTGACCTCCTCGCGGGTCAGGATCCCGGCCGCGCCCAGGTCCCGCAGGCGGTCGGCCTCCTCGGCCTTGCCGGTCGCCGCCCAGACCTCGTGGCCGCGGCCGGCGAGGATGGCGACGGCCGTGGATCCCACGCCGCCCGAGGCCCCCGTGACCAGGACCGGCCCGTCCCCCGGCCTGAGGCCGCGATCCTCGAGCGCCGCGACGCTCATGGCCGCCGTGAACCCGGCCGTCCCGATGGCCATCGCAGCCCGGGCGCCCAGGCCGGCCGGCAGCGGCACGGCGTAGGCGGACGGGATCCGGGCGAGGTCCGCGAACCCGCCGTGGCGTCCGGTGCCGATGTCGTAGCCGTTGGCCAGCACCTTGGAGCCCACCGGGAAGGCGTCGTCGTCGGAGGCGACCACGGTCCCCGCGAGGTCGATGCCCGGCACCAGCGGATAGGCCCGCGCGACCCGGCCGTCCTCGCGGACGCACAGGCCGTCCTTGAAGTTGATCCCCGACCACTCCACGCGGACGGTGATCTCGCCGGGCGGCAGGTCGGCGGGCGTGAGGTCCCGCAGGCCGCGGGAGAAGGAGCCGCCCTCGGGGCGGTCGACGACGTAGGCGCGGAACGAGGCGGGCAGGGTGGACATGCGCGGATGATGCCCCGCCGGGCGCCGGGCGTCACGCCCGTCCTGCCCGACGGTCCCGGGCCGGGCCGGGACGGCAACCCGGACGGCGGCCGCAACCCGGGCCGGGACCCGCACCGGGCCGCGCATCCGGGCCGATCCACCGCGAGGTTGCAGTTCGGTGCCGGTTCCAGCCACCACTTGACGGCGCTCGCCCCCATCCCGCACCATGCGCCACCAATGAGCCACACCACAGTCTCCTGGTTGATGTGCATGCGTGGGCGGCCCCGTCGTTCGGAGGACGGGCGCCGGGTCTCCCCGCGCTGAGTTTCAGCAGGTGACAGCGGGGATCTCGGTGCCGAGGTCCCGGGGCCGCGAACCAGAGGGTTCGCGGCTCTTTTGTTCTCCGGCCCAGACGACGGGTAGCCGCCGAGACCGACCCAGCACGGGCCACCTCGACGACCAATCGACACCCGCCGGCGCTGCCGGCTCCCCCACCGGAGAACACGAGCGATGAGCTTCGACCCCAACGCCCTCGGCAACCTGCGTCCCGCGACCCAGGCCCTCCACGCCGGCCAGAAGCCCGATCCCACCACCAACGCGCGGGCCGTCCCGATCTACGCCACCACGTCGTACGTCTTCGACGACGCGGCGCACGCCGCACGCCTCTTCGGGCTGCAGGAGTTCGGGAACATCTACACCCGGATCATGAACCCCACCACGGACGTCTTCGAGCAGCGGATCGCCGCGCTCGAGGGCGGCGTGGCGGCCCTGGGGCTCGCGTCGGGCCAGGCGGCCGAGACGCTCGCCATCCTCAACCTCGCCCGCGCCGGCAACAACATCGTCGCGAGCAGCTCGCTCTACGGCGGCACCTACAACCTCTTCCGCCACACGCTGCCCAAGATCGGCATCACCGTGAAGTTCGTGGACGGGTCCGACCCGGCCAACTACGCCGCGGCCATCGACGACAACACCCGCGCCGTCTACCTCGAGACCATCGGCAACCCCCGCCTCGACGTCGCGGACATCCCCGCGGTCGCCGCGGTCGACCACGCCGCGGGCGTGCCGCTCATCGTTGACAACACCTTCGCCCCGCTCCTGGCGCAGCCGCTCAAGCTTGGCGCGGACATCGTCATCCACAGCGCCACCAAGTGGATCGGCGGCCACGGCACCGTCATCGGCGGCGTCGTCGTGGACGGCGGCACCTTCGACTGGGCCGCGAGCCCGCGCTTCCACGAGGACTTCGTGGCGCCCGACCCGTCCTACCACGGCGTCTCCTACACCGAGGCATTCGGCCCGCTGGCCTACATCCTCAAGCTCCGCGTCGTCGGGCTGCGGGACCTGGGCGCGGCGCTCTCCCCGTTCAACTCCTGGCAGCTGATCCAGGGTCTCGAGACCCTGCCCCTGCGCATCGAGCGCCACAGCCAGAACGCGCTCGCGGTGGCCCAGTGGCTGGAGGCCCGGCCGGAGGTGGCCTGGGTCAACTACCCGGGCCTTGCGGGCAAGCCCGGCTACGACGTCGCGGCGCGCGTCCTCACGGGCGGCGGCTTCGGCGGCATGATCACCTTCGGCATCAAGGGCGGCGTGGACGCCGGCCGGACCTTCATCGACAGCGTCCACCTGTTCAGCCTCCTGGCCAACGTGGGCGACGCCAAGTCCCTGGTGATCCACCCGGCCAGCACCACCCACCAGCAGCTCAACGAGGAGGAGCAGGTGGCGAGCGGCGTCACGGCCGACCTCATCCGGCTCTCGATCGGCATCGAGCACATCGACGACATCCTCGCCGACCTCGACCAGGCCCTCCGCGCGGCGACCGCGTCCGCGAGCTCCTAGGCAACCGACCATGGCACCAGACGGTCCGCGTCCTCCGGGAGGCGCAAGCCTCCCGGACACGCCCCCGGCCGAACGGGCCGGTGCCGCCGACGCTGCCCGGCTCCCCCTCGGGACCGGGCAGCTCGAGGCCGCCGATCTCGGGCTGTTCACGCTCGAGAGCGGCGTCACGATCCCCGTGACCATCGCCTACCGGCACGACGGGCCCGGCCCGGACGTGCCCCAGGTGCTGGTCGTCCATGCGCTCACCGGCTCGGCCGATGCGGCCGGCGACTGGTGGGCACCCGTCATCGGGCCGGGCAAGGCCCTCGACACCAATACCACCGGCGTCCTGTGCGCCAACCTCCTCGGCGGGCGCTACGGGTCCACCGGCCCCACCTCGGTCAACCCGGCGACCGGGGCCGCCTGGGGCGGGGCCTTCCCGCAGCCGTCCGCGCGCGACGAGGCGCGGGCGATCTGGGCCCTCGCGGACCGCCTGGGACTCGACCGGTTCGCGCTCGTCGCCGGCGGCTCGCTGGGCGGCATGATCACCCTCGAGCTGGCCCTCGAGCGGCCGGGCGCCATCGGGCATGTCCTGCCGATCGCGGCGCCGGCGGCGACAGGCGCCATGGCCATCGCCTGGAACCACATCCAGCTCGAGCTGGTCGGCCGCCTGGGACTCGAGGGGCTCGCCTTCGCCCGGCAGCTGGCGATGACCACCTACCGCTCCGAGGCCGACTTCGACCAGCGCTTCGGGCGACGGACCCAGGAGGACGACCGGTTCTCGATCGTCTCCTACCTCGACCACCAGGGCATCAAGCTCCTCGACCGCTTCGATCCCGAAACCTACCGCGTGCTCGTCCGCGTGATGGACGGCCACGACGTGGGACGCGGCCGGGGCGGGATCGTGGAAGCGTTCCGGGCACTCGCCGTCCACGGTGTGGGCGTCACCGGCGTGGGCATCGAGGGCGACCTGCTCTATGGCCCGGAGCAGGTGCGCAGGCTCGTGGGCGAGGCGGCTGCTGCCGGCGTGGACGCGGGCTACCGGCAGCTTGAATCCATCAAGGGCCACGACGCCTTCCTCACCGAGTGGGACCAGCTCTCGATCGTCCTCGCGGAAGCGATGGTGCGCGGGCTTGCCCACGAGGCCGCGCTGATCCGTTCAGCCGGCGGTGGCGCCTGAGCCGCCGGTGACCTGAGCACCGGCGAGCGGCGTCGGCCTCCTTCGGCCCGCGTCGCCGGGCGGCCCGACCCGGTACAGTTCGCCGCCAGAGACCGCGCCCGCAGAGCACCAGAGGGGATCGATGACCACCCGCGTTCCGCGCACCGCCCGTGCCGCCACCTTCTCGCTGCTCCTTGGCAGCGCCGTCCTGTTCGCAGCCTGCGGAGGATCGGCGGCGACGCCGGCGGCCACCTCCGCGCCCACCACGGCAGCAACCACTGCCGCGCCGGCAACCCCAGCGCTGACGTCCGCGC
>JBAXFC010000194.1:0-6738 GCA_037140135.1 Chloroflexota bacterium | reverse complement strand
TCCACCGGTACTCGCTGTTTGACAACGCCGCGACGGTCTTCAGCTACGTCGGCTTCGCGATGCCGACGTTCTGGCTGGGCATCATGCTGATCTTCATCTTCAGCGGTCCGGGCTTGAACTGGCTCCCAGCCGGCGGCATGACCGAGACGCGACTCTCCCCGCCGTTCGGCTCGGACAAGTACTGGATCTACTTCGGCGACAAGCCGATCCAGGCGCTGCTCGACATCGGCAAGCACCTGCTCCTGCCGGTCGTGACGCTGGTTGTCGTCAACATCGCCGGTGACAGCCGGTTCGTCCGCGCCTCGATGCTCGAGTCGCTCAGCCAGGACTACGTGCGCACCGCCAAGGCCAAGGGCCTGCCCGGCCGCGTCGTGCACTTCAAGCACGCGCTGCGCAACGCGCTGCTGCCCGTCGTCACCAACATCGGCCTCGAGATCCCGTTCCTGTTCACGGGCGCGATCGTCACCGAGACGATCTTCTCGTGGCCCGGGATCGGCAAGCTCACGATCGACGCCACCCGGGAGTTCGACTATCCCATCCTGATGGGCGTCCTCCTCGTGACCTCGGTCCTGGTGGTCTTTGCGAACCTGATCGCCGACGTGGCGTACGGGGTCGTTGATCCCCGGATCAAGTACTAGGGAGCGCCACGATGACCGAAGCTCCCAAGCATCCGGACGAGGCCGGCGAGACGCCCGCCGTCGCGGTGCCCGTGATCATCGATCCGGATCCCACGGCCGCCGAGGACTACGAGGTCGGCCTCAAGTCGCTCAACCAGTGGCAGCTCGCGTGGCGCAAGTTCCGCAAGCACAAGCTGGCGCTCATCGGCCTGGCCATCATCGCGCTGCTCATCGGCGTGGCGATCATCGGCCCGGTGGTGCTGCCCTTCGCCTTCACCGACATTCCCCGGCCCGACCAGATGGTCCAGATGGGCCGGCCGCCGTTCTGCCAGACCTATGACGGCATCCACCGGGTGTGCCAGGCCTGGACGCTGGCCCACCCGATGGGCGAGACGGGCGGCCTGCAGCGTGACGTCATGACGCTCGTGATCAACGGCGCCCGGACCTCGCTCCTGATCGGCTTCTCGAGCATGGCGATCGGTGTCTTCATCGGCACCCTGGTGGGCGCGATCGCGGGCTTCGCCGGCGGCGTCGTGGACAACCTGCTGATGCGCCTCGTGGACGTGATGCTCAGCCTGCCGACCCTGTTCGTGATCCTCGTCGCGGCCAAGTTCCTGGGCCAGGGCACGGTCTCGATGATCATCGTCATCTTCGGCCTCCTGTCATGGATGGGCATCAGCCGCCTCGTGCGCAGCCTCTTCCTGTCCATCCGCGAGCGCGAGTTCGTGGAGGCGGCGCTTGCGGTGGGCGTCCGCGACCGGCGGATCATCTTCCGCCACATCCTGCCCAACGCCTTCAGCCCGATCGTCGTGGCCTCGTCGCTGATCGTCGCCGGCAACATCATCTCCGAGGCGTTCGTGAGCTTCCTCGGGTTCGGCGTTGATCCGACCTCGCCCACCTGGGGCAACATCCTCTCGGGCGGCCTCCAGTTCATCGCCCTGGGCAACTGGTGGTGGCCCCTCTTCCCCGGCCTCGCGATCATCGTCACCGTGCTCGCCGTGAACTTCGTCGGCGACGGCCTGCGCGACGCCTTCGACCCGAGGTCCCGCGTATGACCGCCGAGACGACCACCCTGCGCCAGGGCGCCGGCGCCCCGCCGGACGACGACGTCCTGCTCGACGTCCGCAATCTCAAGACCTACTTCAAGGTCATGGACGGCACGGTCCCGGCCGTGGACGACATCAGCTTCTCGCTGCGCAAGGGACAGACGCTGGGCATCGTCGGCGAGTCCGGCTCCGGCAAGAGCGTCACCGCGCTCACGATCATGCGGTTGCTGGACATCCCGCCGGCCGAGATCGGCAAGGAGAGCGAGGCCTGGTTCGACGGCCGGGAGATCCTGCACATCCCCGAAGGCGAGATGCGCAAGATCCGCGGCAACGACATGGCCATGATCTTCCAGGAGCCCCTCACCAGCCTGAACCCGGTGTTCACGGTGGGCAACCAGATCGCCGAGCAGGTCAAGCTGCACCTGCGCGTCTCCGAGAAGGAGTCGATGAACCGCGCGATCGAGATGCTCCGTCTTGTCGGCATCCCGAGCCCCGAGCGGCGCGCCAGGCAGTATCCGCACGAGCTCTCGGGCGGAATGCGCCAGCGCGTCATGATCGGCATGGCACTCTCGTGCGATCCCAAGCTGATCATCGCCGACGAACCCACGACCGCCCTCGACGTCACCGTCCAGGCGCAGATCATGGAGCTGCTCAAGGCGATCCAGGAGCGGACCGGCGCGGCGCTGCTGCTCATCACGCATGACCTCGGCGTCATTGCCGAGATGGTCGAGAACGTGATCGTCATGTACGCCGGCCAGGTCGTGGAGCAGGGGACCGTGAGCCAGGTGCTCCTGGAGCCGCGGATGCCCTACACGATGGGCCTCATCGAGTCGATCCCCACCGTCGAGAAGCGCGGCGGCCGGCTGTCGGCGATCAAGGGCGTGGTGCCCTCGCCGTTCCACCTGCCGCCCAACTGCCGCTTCGAACCGCGTTGTCCGTATGCCTGGGAGGAGTGTCGCAAGACGCCGCCCGGGCTGTATTCCACGGGCGAGGTCGGCCAGCTCGCGCGCTGCCACCTGCACCTCGCGGAGTCCACGGCGCGACGCAGCGCGGCGATCGCCAACCATGACGACAACCTGCGCCTCGGCCGTCGGCTGACGGGCGCCCCCGACAGGACGGGTAACGCATGACGACGACGGTCACGGCGCCGGTCGCCGAGCCCGAGGTCCATCGACGCCTCCGCCGCCGCCCGCCGGCGCACATCCGCAACGGGCGGGCGCTCCTGCTGGGCATCGGCGGCTACGGCCTCATCGGCCTGTTCGCCATGGTCCTCGGCACCCTCATCGGTGCCAAGGGCGCATTCAACGGCCTCATCCTCGTCGCAGTGGTCGTCCTCCCGGTGGTCGTGATCACCTGGGGTGTCGTCCGCCTCACGAAGCGGCGCACGACCTTGTCGTGGCTGCTGGCGATCGCGGTGGCCGGCGTGATCATGGTCGTGCTCGGGTACCTCATCGTGACGATGGGCTCCCGGATGGCCGACCCCAATGCCACCTTCTTCGGCCAGCTGATGCTGCTCATGCCGTTCGTGCTGGCGCTGTTCTCGACCTGGAACTTCGGGCGCGGCAGGGCCTGGTTCGACGGCACCGTCGAGCGCCAGCTCCGACCCGAGGAGTCCGGGGCCCGTCCGATCGATGCCCCGCTCACCTCCCGGGAGGCCGCCCTGCCGGCGTCCGCGCTGGCCGCCTCGTCGGTCGAGATCGTGCCGGCCGCGACGTCCATGTCCGCCTACGTCACGGCGCCTGCCACGCAGCCGCTGCTGACGGTCCAGGGCCTCAAGAAGCACTTCCCGATCTACGGTGGCATGCTCCGCCGGCAGGTCGGCACGGTGTACGCCGTGGACGGCGTGGACTTCGAGATCATGCCCGGCGAGACGTTCAGCCTCGTCGGTGAGTCGGGCTGCGGCAAGACCACGCTCGGCCGTACGGTCATCCAGCTCACCCCGTCCACGGACGGCCGGGTCGTCTTCGATGGGTACGAGCTCGCGGACGTGGATCCCGACGACATGCGCCCGCTTCGCCGGCGGATGCAGATCATCTTCCAGGACCCCTTCGGCTCGCTCAACCCGCGGATGCCCGTGTCGGACCTGATCGGCGAGGGGCTGCTCTCGCAGGGCCTGAGCGACCGGAGGGCGCGCGACAAGCGCGTCGAGGACGCACTGGAGCTCGTCGGTCTGCGCCGCGAGTACAGCCGCCGCTACCCGCACGAGTTCTCGGGCGGCCAGCGCCAGCGCATCGGCGTCGCCCGGGCGCTCGCCCTGGGCCCGGACTTCATCGTCGCTGACGAGCCCGTCTCGGCCCTCGACGTCTCGATCCAGAGCCAGGTCCTCAACCTGCTCCTGGACCTCAAGCGAGACCTCAACCTCACCTACCTGTTCATCAGCCACAACCTCTCGGTGGTCCAGTACTTCAGTGACCGGGTCGGGGTCATGTACCTCGGCAAGATCGTCGAGATCGGCACCGTCGAGCAGCTGTACGCCGACCCGCGGCATCCGTACACGGTCGCCCTCCTCTCCGCGATCCCCGAGGCGGATCCCCGGCGGCGGCGGAAGCGCCTCGTCCTCAAGGGTGACGTGCCGTCCCCGGCCGCGCCCCCGTCCGGCTGCCGGTTCCACACCCGGTGCTGGCTGCGCGAGCGGATGGGCAACCCGGAGCGGTGCTCCACCGAGGAGCCGGTGCTGCGCGTGTACGGCCAGGAGGGGCATCGCGTCGCGTGCCACTTCTCCGAGGATCTCACCAAGGAGACCGTCTCCACGGCGGTGGCGGAGGCCCCGGCCGTCGCCCTCGCGGCCGTCGAGGACGAATGACGGCGGAACCCCGCCCGCTCGGACGGCCCCGCGTCTCACCGGCCGGAGCCGTCCCGCTCATCGTCCTGCTCATCGCGCTGGTCGCTGCGTGCGGCTCGGCCGCGCCGTCCGGCACCCCGGTCCCGTCCGGGGCGGCCGGAGCATCCGCGTCCGCCGGGACCGGCGAGCAGCCCAGCCCCACCCACTGGCCGGGCGGCGTGGTGGAGGCCGTGGTCATCCTGGCCAAGGCCGACCTCGAGATCCAGAATGCCGGCGCCGACCTCGGCGCTGCTGCGGCCTACGAGGACCTGCAGATGATGTGGGGCGCGGCCGACGGTCTCGCGACGCTCGTCACCAAGCTCCAGACGCAGATCCCGCGGATCGCCGACTACCCGGAGACCGCGGCGGCGGCGAAGTCGTACGACCTGTGCCTCCCCGACATGCTCGCGGGAGCGCGCAAGGTCGCGGACTCGATCAAGGCGGGCGACGCCGCCGGCCTCACCACCGGCAGCCAGCAGCTGGCCCAGGGACTGCAGGCGTACGCGGCCACCCGGCGCCTCCTGGGGCCACTCGCGGACCAGGCATTCCTGATGCAGAAGCTGCTGCTCAAGTAGTTCCGGACCGGCCGGCCGCGGCGCCCGTCCGCCCCCTCGGAGCCGGTGTCTTCCCGGTCGGCGCTCGGCGCGCGGATCACCGGCCCTGGTACGGGTCTACGGCGCCGCGGTGGCGACCGGCCCGCCGAAGAGCCTGTCCCAGGCCGCGAACGAGTCGGCCGGCAGCGCCCGGCGGAGCGGGCTCGCACGATCGCCAAGCGCCCGGAAGGTCGCGAGCACGTCTCCGGCATCGACCATCGCGCCATCGGTGAAGCGGGCGTCAGCACGCAGGCGGCAGGACCAGCTCGTGGCGCTGTCGTCCGGGACGCATCGGAGGGCAAGCGCCGGGACGGCTTCGGAAGAACCGCGCGCCAGCCCGTAGAGCCCCGGCGTGACAAGCCCGCACAGGCGGAGCGTGTCGGGATCCGCGGTCAGGCCGCACCAGGCCGCGGACGGCTCGCCGGCCTGCATGAAGACGAGCTGGCGGCGATCGCCGGGCACGAACGACCCGAGGGTGTCGGCACTGCTCGGCGAGGCTCTCACGCCCTTCACGTCGGCCCGGAAGGCGACCGTGGCCCCGGCATTGGCCAGGGGCACCAGCGCCACCGCCCGGCGGATCGCATCGGACGCGGCGGCGAGGTACGCCTCGCGGGCTGCCTTGACCGTCTCGGCGGCGGCGGCGTCGAGGGCCGCGCCCGCCCCTTCGGATCGGGTTGCCGCCGTGCTGGCCACACCGGTCCCTGCGAGCGGCCCGAGGAAGACCGCGGCATCCGAGACCGGAGCGGCGATCCCCTGCAGGTAGAGGCCGCGGAAGCGGCCGGTGGCGATCGACGCTGCGAGGTCCGCTGCCGGCACCGTCGCCACCGTGACCGTGACGCCGAGGCTGTCGGCGAGCTGGGCCACGATCGCCGCCGCGGTGCCCGCGGGATCCGGCAGGCCGGGAGTCGGGACGTCAGGGAGGGAGAGGGAGATGGGCTTCTTGCGGTCGAAGCCCGCAGTGTCGAGGGCCGCGGTGCCTGCGGGACCGTCGAAGCCGTACCAGTCGGCACCGGCACAGCCGGCCGGCACGACGCACGGTGCGAGATGGGTGGCGGCGATGGAGCCTGCGGGGAAGGCGGCACGCACGAGGGCATCGCGGTCGATCCCCTTGGCAAAGGCCCTCCGCACTTCCACCGGGCCGAACTGCGCCCCGCCGCCGAAGCCGAGGTACGCCGTGACGAGGCCCGGCCGCGAGGTGAGGGCGAGTTCCGGCATCGTCTCGATGGTCGCGGCGTCCGCTGCGGCGGGGGCGTCGATGCCGTCCACGGACCCGTCACGGAGCGCTTCCGTTCGCGACGCCGACGAGGCGTCCCAGCGGAAGATGACGGTGGGGACCGCCGCCGCCGGGGAGGCCGTGGCGGCGGTGCGCTCGAGATGGACCTCCGTGCCGGGGATCCAGGCGGTGACCCGGTAGGCACCCGCACCGGCCACGAGCCGGGCCGCGGCGGGATCGGCGGCGATCGCGTCGATGGAGACAGCGTCGAGGATGCCCAGCGAGGGGTCGGCGAGCAACTCCGGGAAGCCGGCGTCCGGCCGGCAGAGTGTGAAGCGGACCACCCGGGCGGAGATTGCCTCGATCCGGCCAAGCAGCGCGCCCGAGGCGGGATCGCAGGCCGGGGCGTCCGCCGGCCAGGCCTCGGCCGCGAAAGCCCGTTCCGTGG
>JBAXFC010000193.1:0-6741 GCA_037140135.1 Chloroflexota bacterium | reverse complement strand
CGGCAGGTCGCCCTGCCCGAAGCCCCTGCGCCAGTCGCGGATCAGCGCGGGGATGTACCGCCGATAGGCGGCGCCCGTCTCCGGCGAGCCGCCGTCGCCCGTCGAGACGTACAGGTGATACGTGGGCAGGACGATGCTCCGCGTCACGCACGTGGTCCCGTCGGAGACGTTGCCCAGGGAATCCGTGGCCCGGATGCAGACCTGGACGTCGCCGATGAGGTCGGGCGGCAGCGGGACGTGGATGCCGAGCCAGGCGCTCGTGAGACCCGGATCCTGGACCTCGGCTGCCAGCCATTCGCCGTTCGCGATCCTGACCTCGGCCGACGCGACGCCTGCCGGATCATCGGCGGTCGCCGTGGCCTGAACCGTCGCACCCGGGTGGATCGGCGATCCGCTCACGGTGAACTCGGAGAGGACCGGTGCCGCCCGGTCGATGACGACCACCTTCGTCCCGGAGCCGCCTGCGTTGCCGGCGACGTCGGTCTGGGCGGCGACGACGTCATAGGACGCGGCCGCATCCAGCGGGCTGGCGAGGGCCAGCGTCCAGTGGCCGGCCACGCACGCAGCCGCGCCCGGTGATGCCGGCGAGCCGTCGATGGAGACCGAGACCGGTCCGTCGCCGGTGGCGCACTGGCCGCCGACGCTTGTCACGGTTCCGGCGGTCCGCCACGGGAAGGTCCGGCTCAAGCCGTTGACGGCCGCGATGGTCGGGGCCTCGAGGCCTGCGACGGCGGTCGAGGGTCCCGACCCCGTCCAGCAGCGGACCGCGCCGCTGGCCAGCAGGGCGCACGTCTGGTCCCCGCTCGCGCTGAGGCTCTCGGCATCGGCGATCCCCTCGATCGGCGTGGGGGTGCCGAAGCCGGCCGACTCGAGCGCACGCCAGCAGCCGATGGTGTGGTCCGCGAGCACGGCGCACGCCGTGTCGTAGCCGACGCTGATCGCGATGGCGCCGGCGATCCCGGGGACCTGGGCGGGCGTCCATGCGGAGCTGCTGGTGCTGTTCAGCCAGCACCAGGCTGTGCCATCTGCCTCGATGGCGCAGGTGTCCTCCCAGCCGGTCTCGATGGCGACGACGTTCGCGACGCCGGGCACCGCGGTGGGCGTGAGGATGTCGCGGCCCCAACAGCGGACGCTGCCGTCGGCAAGGATGGCGCAGGAGGCGGACGCTCCGGCGCTGACGGCGGTGGCATCGGTGATCCCGGGAACGACGGCGGGCTTCCCGTCAGACACCCGCGTGCCGTCACCGAGCTCGCCGTAGTCGTTGTTGCCCCAGCACTGCACGGTGCCGTCGCTGATCCGCGCGCAGCCGTGGAACAGCCCGAGCGCGAGCTGCGTTGCGTCGGCAATGCCCGGGAGCTCGACAGGATCGTCGATCCAGGCGACGCCGCCGGCGTTGGTCACGAGGTAGCCCCAGCAGTCGATGGTGCCGCCCGTGACGAGGGCGCACGACGAGGCGTATCCGACGCCGACGGACGTGGCGTCCGCGAGGGCGTGCACCTCGACCGGTGTGGCCGAGTCAACCAGCGTGCCGTCGCCCAGCTGGCCGTAGTCGTTCGAGCCCCAGCAGCGGACCGTGCCGTCGCCAAGGACCACGCAGTCGCTGCGCTCGCCTGCCCCAACGCTCGTGGATCCGAGCACCGGCGCCAGCGTGTCGCGCAGGATCGAGGCATCCGCGGTATCCGGCGCGGTCTCGGTCTTGCCGTGGGCATCGGTCGCCCGCGTGTGCAGGTAGTAGGTGCCGTCAACCGCGGGGATCGTGCACATGATCGTCCCCGACGTGGCGGCGCCCGTGTACGTCCCGCATGCGGCCGGCGAGGCCAGGGTGGACCCCGTGGACCGGTAGACGGTCACCGAGGTGATCCCGGACCCGTCGATGTCCACGGCCGTCCAGTCAACGGACACGGAGGTGCCGGTCGTGGTGGCCGCCACCACCGAGGCAGCCGAGGTTGGGGCGTGCCGGACGATGCTCACGTCCACCGCGGCCGAGTGGCCGGTGTTCGCCGCTGCGTCGGTCTGGCTCGCGACGAAGGCCACGGTGCCCTCGGCATCGAGCGGCGTCGCCAGCGTGAGCGTCCAGGCACCGGCCGAACAGGTCGTCGTCGCCGGATCGGTCGCCACGCCGTCGATCCGGACGGAGACCGGGCCGTCGTAGGTGCTGCAGGCACCGCCGACGCTGGTCACCGTCCCGCTCGTGGTCCACGGGAAGGCGCGCCCGGTGCCGATGACCGCCGTGACGGTCACGACCGGCGCCGTGGTGTCCGCGAAGACCGCGGTCACGGTGACCGCGTCGTTCATGGTCACGGTGCAGGGATCCGTCCCGGGGCAGTTCGCGCCGAGCCAGCCCGTGAACGTGCTGCCGGAGACGGGGTCCGCCGTGGCGGTGAGCGTGACGAGCGTGCCGAACTCGAAGTCCGCGGCGCACGTCATGCCGCAGGTGATGCCGCCGGGCTCCGATGCGACGGTGCCCGAGCCGGCCCCGGTGAGCTCGACGACCAGGTGCTGGTCGGGCATGCGCACCGCGAGGTTCGCGACCGCCGATGTGGACGAGCCTGCGTCGTTGGTGAAGACGGCGCGGTACTGGTTGCCGTTGTCCGCGAAGGCCGCGGTGAACGTCAGCGTGGCGGAGCTCTCGCCTGGCACATCGGCCCAGGACCCGCCCGGGACGAGGACCTGCCAGGTGACGGTGGGCGTGGGGATGCCCGATGCCGAGGCGGTGAACGTGGCCTGCTCCCCGTCCAGGACGGACTGGTCCTGCGGCGAACCGGTCACTTCCGGCGCCACCGACGCGGTGAACGTCGAGCACGCCATTCCGTCGGACTGGTTGCCGGCTGCGTCGGTGCCGCGGATGCAGAGCGTGTGGGCGCCGGCCGCCAGCGGACCGCCGAGCACGGCGGCCGCAACCGGGGTCATGCTCGACGATGCGACGCTCGCGCCCAGCTCGCCGAGGCTGTTCTGACCCCAGCACGACGCCGTCCCGGTGGCGAGGCGGACGCACACGAACGTGGCGAGCCCGGTGATTCCGGCCACGCCGCCGGCGCCCGCGACGGACGCCGGGGTGCTTCTCGTCGCGCCGCCGGTCCCGATGATGGTGTAGTTGCCCCAGCAGGAGACGCCGCCACCGGTGAGCAGCACGCAGGATCCGTACTCGGGCGTCGTCACGGCCAACGCGGTCGTGATGCCCGATACCGTCACCGGCGTGGCGCTGTCGGTCGTGGTGCCGTTGCCCAACTGGCCGAACACGTTGTAGCCCCAGCAGCGGAGCGAGTTGTCGGCCAGCACCGCGCAGGCATGGTTGATGCCGAGCGAGATCGAGGTGGCGGTTGTGATGCCGGTGACGCTCACCGGCGTGGTCCGGTTGGACGAGCCGCTGACGCCCAGGACGCTGTTCGTGTTCGATCCCCAGCACGAGATGGTCCCGTCGGCGAGGAGCGCGCACATCGAGGCGCTGCCGCCGCTGATCGCCGTGGCAGTGCTGATGCCGGTGACGGTCACCGCGACGGAGCTCGACGAGAGGCCTCCGTTGCCCAGCTCGCCGTGGTCGCCGCGGCCCCAGCACTTGACGGCGCCGGTGGCGAGGGCGGCGCAGGACTGGTAGGCGCCGGCGGCGATGGCCGCGGCGTTGGAAACACCGGTCACCGTGACGGGCGTCATGGCGTCGTCGGTGGAGCCGTTGCCCAGCTGGCCGTAGTAGTTGTAGCCCCAGCAGCGGACGGTGCCATCGGCCAGGCGCGCGCAGGTGTGGAAGTAGCTCGCGCTGACCTCGACGGCCGTGGTGATGCCCGGAACCGCGACCGCGGCCTGCGGGGCCACGTCGGTTGCCTGTGCGGCCCCGGCGATCCCCAGCTGGCCGTGCCCGCCCCAGCCCCAGCAGGCGACGCGCCCGTCCGAGAGGACGGCACAGGTGTGGTTCAGCCCGGAGCTCAGCCCGGTGATCGTTGCGCCGAGGATCCGGGTGCCGGTCTCCACGGAGGATCCGTAGGCGGTCCCGCCCGGGTGCATCGGCTGCCACGAGCCGCCATCGACGCGCAGTTGCAGCGCTGTGACGCCGTTGTCGTCACGGGCGGTCCCGCTCACGGTCGCCGAGGTCCCCACGGGGGCGGACGCCACCGCGAACGGCGGTGCGTCGATCTGCGGGACGGTGGCGTCCACGGTGAAGAGACCCGAGGAGACGGGTGCAGCCGGCCCGAGGTTGGCAGGGCCGTCCGAGACCGAGCCGGCGGCCAGCGTCAGCGAGACCGAACCCTCGGAGCAGCCGGTGACAGCGACCGTGTACGTCTTGCCGGAGCCCGCGGGCATGCCGATCGAGCAGCCGGTCGCCGTTCCGTCGAGCGAGAGATCGCCCACGGCGAGGCCCGTGGCCACCTCGCTGAAGTTCAGCGTGAACGTCAGCGCCGTGGGAATGGCCGGCGAGACCGGTGCCGTGACCAGGGCTTCCGGGCCGGCGGAATCGGCCACGCTGAAGCTGGTGCAGGCGGTGCCGTCGCCGGTGTGGCTCGCCGCGTCCGTGCCGCGGACGCAGGCGGTGTGGCTGCCGGTGGCCAGGGTGGTGGTGCCGCTCACCGCGACCGGGATGGGCCGGTGCGTGCTGGTGCCGTCGCCGAGCTGGCTGTAGCCGTTGTCGCCCCAGCAGGCTGCCGTGGCGTCCTCGAGGACCGTGCAGGTGGACCAGAACCCGGCGCTGAGGCTCAGGGCCGAGGTCATGCCGGAGACCCAGGTCGGGATCGGCACATTGTGGATGGCCATCGAGCCGTCGCCGGCCTGGCCGTTGCCGCCATCGCCCCAGCAGGCGACGCGTCCGTCGCTGGTGCGGGCACAGGTGTTCTCGAGGTCGGCCGTGATCGAGGTCACGTTGCGCAGGCCGTTCACGACCACGGGTGTCAGGGCGTCAACGACGGTCCCGTTGCCGAGCTGGCCCTTGGAGTTGTAGCCCCAGCAGCGGACGGTGCCGTCCGCGAGCACGGCACAACTGTGGTTGCCGCCGGCCGTGACGGCCACGGCGGTGGTGATGCCGGAGACCTGGACGGGCATCGAGCGGTCGGTGGTGGTGCCGTCGCCGAGACGGCCCGTGGAGTTCGAGCCCCAGCAGCGGACGGTGCCGTCCGCGAGCACGGCACAGGTGTGCCATGGCCCCGCGGAGATGGCGACGGCCGTCGTGATGCCGCTGGCCTGGACAGGGGCGAGGCGGTTGGTGCTGGTTCCGTCGCCGATCTGCGCGTGGCCGTTCCAGCCCCAGCACCAGACGGTGTGGTCCGCCAGCAGGACGCACGAGTGGTCCTGCCCAGCGCTCAGCGCGATGGCGTTCGTGATGCCCGTCACCGTGACGGGCGTGAGGCTCGAGACGGCCGAGCCGTTGCCCAGCTCGCCGAGTGTGCCCGTGCCCCAGCACAGCACGGCACCGCCGGTCACGATGGCGCACGTGTGCCCCGCGCCGAGGGAGATCGCAGTGGCGTCCTGGACGCCGACGACCGGAACCGGGGTCGTCCGGCTCACGAGTGTCCCGTCCCCGATCTCGCCTGCCGTGTTCCTGCCCCAGCAGCGGACGCTGCCCCCGCGCAGCAGCTCGCAGGCGTGGACGCCGCCCACGCCAACCGCGATCACGTCGCCGCCGAGGCCCGTCGATGTGTTGACGGTGCAGGTGGCGGTGGTGCAACCCGACAGCGAGGTCCAGCTCGTGCCGGCATTCTTCGAGTAGGCCCAGGCGAGTGTGTAGGGATGAGATGAACTCGGCGTGGCGGTCAAGGTGAGCGAGCCCTTCGTGGGCGACGTGATCGCACCCAGGGTGAGGCCGGAGTTGGTGACCGTGTAGGTGCTCTGGGTCTTGCTGGCGGTGTTGCCGGCGTTGTCGGTGGCGGTGACAGTGAGCGTGTAGGTGCCGTTGGTGGGCAGGGTGCCGAGATCGCACGAGTAGCTGCTGCCGGCGGCGATGCTGTCGGTGCAGGTCGTCGACGTGCCGTTCAGCGCGAACGTGACCGTGCCCACCCCGCTGCCGCCCGTGTCGGTGACGGACGCGGCGACCACCGTGGACGCCCCTGGGAACGTGAACGGCGTAGCGGGGGTGATGGTGCCGATGACAGGTGCCGTGTTGTCGGCGGAGACACCCGACACGATGGCCGAGGTGTTGCTCAGCGCGTGGTCGGTGGCGATGACCTGCAAGTCGTAATTCGTGCCGGACGTGGGCGTCCAGTTGCACGTGAAGTTGGCGAGCGTGGCTTTGCCTGCTGTGGTCGCGCTGCAGCCACTGATGTTCGACCAGCTGCCGCTCGGCGAGGTACGCGACTGGAAGGCAACGGTGGTGCTCCCCAAGCAGTTCGTCGCCGACGCCGAGAGCGGGACCGTGCCGTGCACCCAGGTGCCCGGGTCGGTGACAGCAGCGAACGGCCGCACCGTGAGCGGCTGGTAGGTGACGCTCGAGCTCGAGGTGAACCTGGTGGTGTAGAGGCCGTCGAACGTCGCACCGGCGGCGGCCGCGTTGGCGTCTGCATTGTCGAACGCGACGATGGAGCCAAGGCTGACCGAGCCATCGCACGACGGCGCCGAACCGGAGACTGTTCCGGAGTTGTCGATGGTCATCCCGGTGGGCAGGTCCGGAGCGCTCCATCGGGCGTCGACGAGGCCGGGCGCGGTGAACGTCGTGGAGTATGGCTGGCCGGCGACGGCGCTCGGGGGGGTACTCGGTGAGATGGAGATGTCGCTCGGCGCGCCACCGAAGTGGACGGTTCCAGCATCGGAGAACGTGACCTG
>JBAXFC010000192.1:0-6863 GCA_037140135.1 Chloroflexota bacterium | reverse complement strand
CGAGCGACTGGTCGCCGGCGTGCAGACGGGCGAACCACTCGCCTCCCTCGGCCAGTGGTCTCACTGCGCTCACGAGCGCCTCGGCGTCGACGCGGCCACTGGCGATCATCTCGAGACAGGCCGGGTACTCGCCCGCCGAGGCCGCCGTCCCGAACAGCGACAACTGGCGCGTGACCACCGTCTGGAGGGGGATCTCGACGCGCGGTGAGACGTTCCCCACCAGCACCACCGCGCCCCCCTTGCGGACCGAGGTGACCGCGAGGACGATGGTCGGGGTGATCCCGACCGCCTCGAACGCCACGTCGGCGCCGTCGGGCGTGGTGAGCTCGCGGATCGCGGCGAGCGGGTCACCCTGGTCGGACCGGAGCGCGTGGGATGCCCCCGCCCGGAGTGCGAGGTCGAGCCGCGTCTGGTTGATGTCGAGGATGATCACGTTCGTGCAGCCGATGGCCCGCAGCGCCGAGACCAGCATGAGCCCGATGACGCCCGCGCCGACCACGACCGCCGTGTCCCCGGGCCGGACCGTGGTCCGCGAGATGGCATGGGCCGCGATCGCGAGGGGCTCCACCGCAGCGCCCGCCACGAAGGAGACCTCGTCGGGCAGGCGGTACAGGATGTGCTCGGGGACGGCGACGTACTCCGCGAACGTGCCGTTCTGGCGGTAGTCGTCGCAGGAGACGCCGATCACGCGCCGGGTCGGGCACAGGTTCACGAGGCCCGAGCGGCATGTCTCGCAGGTCCCGCAGTAGATCGTGGAGTCGAAGGTCACCCGGTCGCCGGTGGCCCAACCCGTGACGCCGGGTCCCATGCGGGCGATCTCGCCGGAGGCCTCGTGGCCCATGATGACCGGCGGGATGCGGCGCCCAGAGCTGCCGTCCATGCCGTGGATGTCGCTCCCGCAGATGCCGCTGGCGCGCACGCGCACGAGGACGTCGTGCGGCCCGACCTCGGGCTCCGGAACATCGGTGTACTCGAAGCGGTTGTACTCGGTCAGGAGGAGGGCCTTCACGCGTCTGCCTGCTCAGTCACTGCGGGGGTGGAGTTGGCGGCCAGGCGGCCGTCGTAGTCGCTGCCCTGGTCCTCGGACCGGAGGGGGAAGCGGATGGGCCGCCCCTCGCGCCGCGAGCGGTAGATGGCGGTGAAGATCTCCACGGCGTTGCGGCCGTCCATGCCGTCCACCGCTGGTGCACGGTCCGCGAGGATCGCGTCGAGGAAGTCCTCGATCTGGCGGCCGTGGTAGAAGGTCATCGGGTCCTCGGTCTCGAGGGCCGCCCGGTCCTCGGCCTGCCAGCCGGCGAGGAGCTCGGACTCCCCGGGTACCGTCCAGAGGTCGTTGAACGCCGGGTCGACCTTGCCGGTCATGCCCGCGATGAACATCGCGCCACCCTCGGTCTGGACGCCGACGGACGCTCCGTTGCTGCCGTGGACGTGGACCCGGCCGTAGAGCGCGGGGTTCTGCGCGTTGCTCAGCACCAGGCTCCCGAGGGCGCCGCTCCGGAATCGGATGACGGCCAGCGCCGTGTCCTCCACTTCGATGTAGGGGTGGTTGAAGTTGTCCCAATAGCCGTAGAGCTCGTCGATCGGCCCCATGAGCCAGCGGAGCAGGTCGAGTTGGTGCGGAGTCTGGTTGACCAGCACCCCGCCCCCCTCCGTGTCCCAACGGCCTCGCCACGGGTCGCTCCGGTAGTACGTCTCGTCCCGCCAGCTCATGACCGTGGCGATCCCGAGGATGGGCTTCCCGATCGCGCCCGACTCGATCGCCCGACGCATGCGGACCACGGGCCGATACCAGCGCCGCTGGCTCATGACCCCAAGCTTCACGCCGGCGTCACGGCACGCGTGGATGGCCCGGTCGCAGCCGAGCAGGTCCGCGGCGAGGGGCTTCTCGACCAGGACATGCGCCCCGTTCTCGGCCGCCGCCACCACGGCGTCAGCGTGGGCCGGGTGGGGTGTGCACACCGAGAGCATCTGGACGCGTTCGCCGCGGACCATCTCGGCGACGTCCGTGTAGGCCGCGACGCCGAGCTCGCGGGCGAACTGTTCCGCGCGGGCGGCATTGGGGTGGCAGACGGCAACGAAGTCAGACTGGGGCAGCGAGGCGAGCGCAGCAGCGTGCGTGCGGCCGACTTTGCCGATGCCCACCAGGGCCGTCCGAACCGGGGATGTCATGGGTGCCTCTGCGCCTCGAAGGTCGTGGTGGGGATTGAAGCCGTTGCCGCTGCGACTGCGTCGGGATCCGGTCGGCCTCCGTCCTCCGATGCGAGGATGCCCCTGAGGTCCCGTGCCGCGCTGACGAGCAGCAGTTCCGCCGAGCGTGCTGCGGCAGTCGGGTCGCGGTCGGTGATCGCCGTCACGATCGCGCGGTGCTCTTCGATGGCGCGATCACGAAGGGCAGGATCGCGGCCGCTCACGCGCTGGCAGGCGTCGAGGACCAGGCGGATGATGTCGACCATCTGGGCGAGGAGCACGTTGTGCGCGGCGGCCAGGACGGCCGTGTGCAGGTCCAGGTCGGCCGCCACGTAGGCGTCGTAGTCGGTTGCGCCTGCTCGCATCCGCCCCAGCAACTCGCCCAGCCGGACGGCCTCGACGTCGGATCGTCGCTCCGCGGCGAGGGCGGCGATCCGCGGTTCGATGATCGCGCGGATCTCGTAGATCTCGTCGTACCTGGTCGCCGCGTCGGCGGCCTCAAGCGACCAGGCCAGGACGTCAGGGTCCAGCAGGTTCCAGTGAGGTCGTCCAAGGACGCGCGTTCCCACCTTGGGGCGGGACTCGATGAGCCCCTTGGCCGCCAGCACCTTGAGTGCCTCGCGCGTGACCGACCGCGAGATCGTCAGCCCGACCAGCTCGCCGGGCTCGATCGGAAGGACCGTGCCCGCGTCGATGCCTCCGGTGACGATCCGCTTGCCGAGGGCATCGACGAGGTCCCGGTGCAGACCCGTGCGCCTTGGCCTGGAGAATGGGGGTTCCATCTCGATCATGTCTGTGTCAGCATAAAGTCATACGATATGATTCGTAAAGGCGGTCAATGCCCCCCGCTACTCGGACTCCGATGCCAACGACCCTCACCATCCCCGCCGTCGGCGCCATCGACCTCCTGAGCCTCGGTGGCCTGGTGATGCGCCTGGACACCGGCCTGGTGCCGTTCCGCAAGGCCCGCGAGGCCGCGATCCACGTCTCGGGCGCCGAGGTCAACGTCGCCTTCAACCTGTCCGACTGCTTCGGCCTGCGGACCGCGGTCGCCTCGGCGATGGTCGACTACCCGGTGGGCGATCTCGTGCGTGAGCGGGTCCGCGCCGCGGGTGTGACGCCCTTCTACCGCGAGTTCACCCACGACGGCGTCACCGGCCCCAACATCGCGACGGTCTACAGCGACCGGGGCGTGGGCGTCCGCGCCCCGGTCGTGTTCTACAACCGGGCCAACGAGGCCGCGGCGCAGTTGAAGCCGGGCGACTTCGACTGGGACGCGATCTTCTCGTCAGGCGTCCGGTGGTTCCACTCCGGCGGCCTGTTCGCGGCGCTGTCCGAGACGACCCCCGAGGTCCTGCTCGAGGCCATGCAGGCCGCACGCCGCCACG
This sequence comes from Chloroflexota bacterium, assembly GCA_037140135.1. Taxonomy (GTDB): domain Bacteria; phylum Chloroflexota; class Limnocylindria; order Limnocylindrales; family CSP1-4; genus CAIXZV01. The sequence goes on along the minus strand of JBAXFC010000192.1, from coordinate 3,288 downwards.
GCACGGTCGTGTCCTTCGACCTCAACTTCCGGGCCAAGCTCTGGCAGCGGCTGGGCGGGGTCGAGAAGGCCCAGGCGGTCACCCGCCGCCTCGTCGAGGAGGTCGATGTCCTCGTCGGCAACGAGGAGGACATGCAGCTGTCCCTCGGCATCGCCGGGCCGGAGGCCGCCCGGGCGGATGCCCTCGACCCGTCGGCGTTCATCGGCATGCTCAAGCAGGTCTCGGCGCAGTTCCCCCGGATCACTGCCATCGCGACCACCCTGCGCGAGGTTCACTCCGCGTCCCGCCACGACTGGAGCGCGATCGCCTCGATCAACGGCGAGATCGTCCGTGCCCCCGAGATCAGCCTCGACGTCGTCGACCGCGTCGGCGGCGGTGACGGCTTTGCCTCGGGCCTGTTCTACGGGCTGCTCACCGGGCAGGCCCCCGAGCAGGCGATCCGCCTCGGCTGGGCGCACGGCGCCCTGCTCACCACGTATCCGGGCGACACCACCATGGCCGGTCTCGCAGAGGTCGTGGCCCTCGCGGCCGGCGGGACCTCCCGGATCCAGCGATGACGATCCGTCGCCTCTGCCTTCGCCCGGGCATCCAGGGACGATGCGCATGAAGATCGTCGACGTCAAGACAATCGTGGTCAACGCCCGCCTGCGGAACTGGGTGTTCGTCAAGGTCGTGACGGACACGCCCGGACTCATCGGCTGGGGCGAGGCATCACTCGAGTGGAAGGCGCGAACTGTTGTCGGTGCGGTCCAGGACTTGGCGCCGTTGCTGATCGGGGAGGATCCGCGCCGCACGGAGCACCTCTGGCAGTCGATGGACCGGCAGCAGTTCTTCAAGGGCGGGATCGCCGTCATGAGCGCGATCTCGGGCATTGACCAGGCGCTTCATGACATCAAGGCCAAGGATCTCAACATCCCGCTGCACGAGTTGCTGGGCGGACGCGTCCGGGACCGGGTTCGCATGTACGACCACCTTGGGGGCGGCGAGAGCGATGCCGTCTACAGCCGAGCATCGGCTGACGATTTTGGCGAGCGTGCACGGGAGAGCGTGGCGGCCGGGTTCACCGCGCTGAAGATCCTCCCAATCCCTCGGAGCGCCCCTCTCGAGCGCGGTTCCTCGGTCCGGGCGGCTGTGGCCCTCATGCAGTCGGTCCGTGAGGCGGTCGGGGACTCCGTTGACATCATGGTCGACTTTCATGGGCGCACGACCCCGGCGATGGCGATTCGCTACGGTCTCGCGATCGCACCGTTCAATCCGTGGTTCATCGAGGAGCCATGTCAGCCGGAGAACGTTGCGGCGACGGCTGAGGTCGCGAGGGCCGTCCCGATCCCGATCGCCATGGGTGAGCGTCTCACCACCCGTCATCAGTTTGTCGATGTCCTCGAGCAGCGGGCGGCCGCTGTACTCCAGCCCGACGTCTGCCACTGCGGGGGGATCACCGAGCTGCGCAAGATTGCCGCGATGGCGGATGCGCACTACGTCTCGATCGCCCCGCACAACCCCCTCGGACCGCTCGCGACGATGGTGAACATCCAGTTGGCGCTCGCCACGCCGAACTTCCTCATCCAGGAGTTCATGCGCTCAGACGTCCCGTGGCGCGACGAGGTGGTCGACGCACCGATCGAGATCCGCGACGGCTACGCGCAGCTGACGTCGAGGCCGGGCATCGGCGTGGAGATCGACGAGAAGGCTGCCGCCCGCCATCCCTACGAGCCCGAGCCTGTGGTCCGCTGGTTCCACGAGGACGGCTCGGTCGCGGACTGGTGAGATGGCATCGGGGCGATTGTCGAATGCTCGCCGGCGTGGCGCCGAATGCCCAAGCTGGCGCGGTGGGCACAGGCATGAGCACTCGCCCGGTCGTCCGGACCATCAAGCGAGGCCTGGCGAAGGCGGATCCCCGAGGCGCTCGAGAGCGGTGCGCCGGTCATCTGATGACGGGCGAACACTGGACGTTCTTGGGACGAGCACATCGCGGCGGAGGATGACATCGTGACCTCGTGCATCCGGATCGAGACCAGTGACGGTCGCAGCGCTCGACGAGATCCTCGTCATCGGGGCCTTGCCCAAGGTCATGGAGGTCCACGAGCGCAGGCCTCAGGCCACCAGTAGGACCCCGCCCCCGCCAATTCCCAAAGCGACGCCGGACCTGCTCCTCCGGGGCCGGCGTCGCTCCCCCCCTGTGGGGGCAACCAGCAGTCCGTTCCCGCCCGGAAAGCCCTGCGTCGCATGCACCGACCCCGTCCAGCCACTCACCCGACAGCTTCGCACCCCGCCCACCCGCGCAACCCACCACAGGAGACTTGACGCCATGGCCGATCTCGCCGCCCTCACCGCCGCCGTCGAGGCGGGCAACCGGACCGCCGCCGCCGAGCTGACGCAGCAGGCCGTGGACGAGGGGCTCGATCCGCGTGTGATCCTGGGCGCGATGACGGCCGCGATGGACGTGGTGGGCCGCAAGTTCCAGGAGGGCGAGCTCTTCGTGCCCGAGATGCTGATCGCCGCCCGGGCCATGAAGGCGGGCACGGTGATCCTCGAGCCCGTCCTCGTCGCGGCAGGGGTCAAGCCCGAGTTCCGCGCGGTCATCGGCACCGTCGAGGGGGACCTCCACGACATCGGCAAGAACCTGGTCGGGATGATGTGGAAGGGCGGCGGCCTCGAGGTCATCGATCTGGGCGTCAACGTGCCCGCGCAGAAGTTCGTCGATGCGGCCATCGAGCACGACGCCCACATCATCGGCCTCTCGGCCCTCCTGACCACGACCATGCCCAACATGCGCGGCGTGGTGGAGGCCATCCGGGCTGCCGGCCTGTCGGCCAAGGTGGTCGTGGGCGGCGCCCCCGTGACGCCTGAGTTCGCCGAGCAGATCAAGGCCGACGGCTTCGCCCCCGACGCGGGTGCCGCGGTGGACCTCGCGCGCGGCCTGCTGGCCCACTGAAGGGGCCCGACGTGACCATCGAGACCAGCGCAGGACTCCCGGCCGCCGACGTCGCCGTCGTGCGCGAGCTCGCGGCCAGGGTGGCGGAGCTTGCCGCCCTGCCCGTCCAGCAGGAGCGCATCCGCGAGTGGCAGGCGCTCAACGACCTCCGCCCCGAGCGGCCGATGGCCATGATCGACGAGATCCCCTGGCACGAGCTGGCCACCCCTGGCGTGCCGGGTGCCGGCGAGCTCGTCATGCGCACCACCCACCCGTTCGCGCGCGACCTTGAGACCCGCCTCCGCCGCGAGCTCTACCGCTGGAGCCACCTCCGCGTGGACATGGTGGTGGAGCCGTACGTGGACATCAGCAAG
>JBAXFC010000191.1:0-6896 GCA_037140135.1 Chloroflexota bacterium | reverse complement strand
GCTCTGTACCGGCAGGTGGAGCGAGGCGCACAGCGATGGGCACGCCGCGAGGGCATCGACGAGGCGGTCCGAGAGGTCCCACGGATGCGAGGTGACGAACCGCAGCCGACCGATGGCCGGCGAGCCGTCCTCGTTGCGCAGGGCATCCACGGTCCGGATCAGCTCCGCGAGGTCCGGGCGGGCGGCCCGATCCTGGCGACGCCCGACGGTCCGCTCGGTCACCACGTGCGCGAACCGCGCCTCGGGCGCGAGATCGTGCCCGTAGGAGTTGACGTTCTGGCCCAGGAGCGTGACCTCGCGGTAGCCGGCGGCCGCGAGCGAGCGAGCCTCGTCCACGATCTCGTCAAACGGGCGGCTCCGCTCCGGGCCCCGGCTGAACGGCACGATGCAGTAGGTGCAGGTCTTGTCGCAGCCGTAGATGATCGGCAGCCAGGCGCTGATCGCCGAGCCCCGCAGGATGGCGCCGCCGGCGATCGCGTCGGCGCGGGCGCGCACGAGGTGCGTGGCGTCGGAGACGGCGGTCCCCTTCACAAGGGTCGTGGCGGCGGTCGTCGCCGACGCTCCCACGGGCGCCTGGGCGGATGCAAGCCCCAGGCGGTCCACCAGCTCCGGTTCCTCGTCCGGACGCAGGAACAGGTCCACCGCCGGGTACCGGCGGGCGAGGCCGGCGCGGTTGGACTCCCGCACGGAGCAGCCGGTGAGGACGATGCGCATCCCGGGCTTGGCGGCCTTGAGGCGCGCGAGGTGCCCCTGCCGCCCGACGACCTTGGCCTCGGCGGCCTCGCGGATGGCGCACGTGTTGATGACCACGAGGTCCGCCGTCTCGATGGACGGCGCCTCCGGGCAGCCGGCGGCGAGCAGGCGGCCGGCCATCTCCTCGGAGTCGCTCTTGTTCATCTGGCAGCCCAGCGTCCAGACGTGGAAGGCCGGCAGCGACCTGACCTCCGGACGGAACTCCGCCAGGCGCTCGTCCGCAGGGGTGAGCGGGTCACGGGGCCCGTCCGCAGGCACGGTGGGCGGGACGAGGTCCAGGACCGGGAGCGAGCGGGACGTCATGGCCGCGCGGTCGTCGCGTCGGAGCCGTCGGCCGGGTGCCGGCGGGTGGCAAGCGCGGAGCGGAGGCCGGCGACCACGTCGCCGGGCATGACCAGACCCGCGTGGGCTTCGGCGTACGGCCCGTGGTCACCGTGGAAGTCCGTGCCCCCGGTCTCGACAAGGCCCAGCGCCGCGGCCACCGGACGCATCCGGGCACGGGTGACGTCGTCGAAGGATCGGTGGTGGGTCTCGAGCCCGTCGAGCCCCTGCTCCATGAGGCCGCGCAGGAGGTCCGTGCGCTCCGGGGCCTGCGAGAAGTGGGCCAGCGATGCCAGGCCGCCTGCGGCGCGAATCGCGCGGATCGCGCCCGCCGGGTCGAGTCCGGTCCGCGGCACGTAGCCCGGGCAGCCGTGGCCGATGATGCGGTCGAAGGCGTCTTGCACGCTGCTGGCGAACCCCGCTGCGATCAGCGCACGGGCGAGCGTGGGCCGCCCGAGCGCGTCATCGCTCTCGGTGATGCCCTCCGGGAGGTGGGCATCGACGGGACAGCCGATCTCGCGCAATCGCTCCACGGCCGCGGCGAAGCGGCGCTTGCGGGCTCCGCGCTGCTCGGCGATCGCCGCCTCGAACGCCTCGTCGAAGGGGTTCACGCCGATGCCCAGGACGTGCAGCTCGCCCTCCGGCAGGTCCAGGGAGGTGTCGCGGGTGACGGCATTGATCTCGACCGCCGGGACCAGCGTGAGGCCGGCCGGCAGCGGATCCGCGCCCGGCCGGGTCAGCTCCCGATAGGCCGCGAGGTTGTCGTGGTCCGCGATGGCGAACAGCGTGATCCCGGCCGCGGCGGCCTGGCGGACCAGCTCGCCGGGCTCGAGGGTGCCGTCGGAGCGTGTCGTGTGGGCGTGGAGGTCCGCGGTGGCGGACCCGGGCGTGAAGACGGTGCCCGCGGGTGCCGGGGTGTGACGCTGGGTGGTCACCGGCGGCCCGTCCTAGACCTCGATGACGCGCGAGATGCGCTCGATCTGCAGCGCACGACCCGTGGCCGGGTCCACGTCCACCTGGCAGGCGTTGAACACCACCGGGCTCTCCCCCACCTCGAACCGCGTGGGCAGGGCGTTGATGAAGCGTGGCAGGACCGTGGCCGGGTCGAAGCCGATCACGCTCCACAGCGGCCCGGTCATGCCCAGGTCCGTCTGGTATGCGGTGCCCTTGGGCAGGATTCGCTCGTCACCGGTCACGACGTGGGTGTGGGTCCCCACGACCACCGACACGCGCCCGTCGAGATACAGCCCGAGGGCGTTCTTCTCCGAGGTCAGCTCGCAGTGGAAGTCCACCAGGCGGATCGGCGGCAGCGGCTCGCTCGCCTCGTCGAACAGGCGGTCCGCCTCGGTGAAGGGGTTGTCGATGGGCTGCATGGTGGTGCGGCCCTGGAGGTTGATCACCGCGACCTCGGACCCGTCGAGCGCCTCGTACGTGCCCCAGCCCCGCCCGGGGACCCCGTGGGTCCCGTAGTTGAGCGGCCGGAGCACCCGGTCGTTCTGGTCCAGGTAGGCGTAGATCTCCTTCTTGTCCCAGATGTGGTTGCCGGACGTGATCACGTCCACGCCGGCCGCGAACAGCGCCTCGGCGGTGCTGGGCGTGAGGCCCATGCCACCGGCGACGTTCTCACCGTTCGCAGTGACGAAGTCGATGCCGCGCTCCTCGCGGATGCCGGCGAGCTCCTGCTCCACGGCGACCCGGCCAGGCTTGCCGATGACATCGCCGATCATCAGGATCCGGCAGGCACCGCGAGGCCGCGGCGCGTTGCCGTTGGGCGGGTTGCCGAGCCCTGCTCGATCGCTCCGGGCGGCCACGGTCCGGGTCGCTCCGCTACTTCGCGTACTCGACGGCGCGCGTCTCGCGGATCACCGTGACCTTGATCTGGCCCGGGTACGTGAGGCTGTCCTCGATCTTCTTGACGATGTCGCGGGCGAGGCGGGTGGCCGAGAGATCGTCGATCTCCTCGGGCCGGACCAGGATGCGGACCTCGCGGCCCGCCTGGACGGCGAACGAGCGCTCGACGCCGGTGAAGGACTCGGCGATCGCCTGGAGGTCCTCGAGGCGCTTCACGTAGGTGTCCATCGACTCGCCGCGGGCGCCGGGGCGCGACGCGGAGATGGCATCGGCGATCTGGACGATCGGCGCCTCGATGCAGCCGTACTCGACCTCCTGGTGGTGGGCCGCGATGGCGTTGACCACCTTGAAGGGCATGTTGTGCTTCTGGGCCAGGCTGGCGCCGATGGCGGCATGCGGTCCCTCGGTCTCGTGGTCGAGCGCCTTGCCGATGTCGTGGAGCAGGCCGCCGATCTTCGCTGCCTGCACGTCCGCGCCCATCTCGGCCGCGATGACGGCGGCGAGGTGGCTTGTCTCCACGCAGTGCAGGAGCACGTTCTGGCCGTAGCTCGTGCGGTACTTGAGCCGCCCGAGGACCTTGATGAGGTCCGACGGCAGGCCCGGGACACCGGCGTCGTAGACAGCCTGCTCACCGGCCTGGCGGATGGTGAGGTCAACCTCGGCACGGGCCTTGTTGACGACCTCCTCGATACGCCCGGGATGGATGCGCCCGTCGGCGATCAGCTTGGTGATGGCCAGGCGGGCGATCTCGCGGCGCACCGGGTCGAACCCCGAGAGGACGACCGTCTCAGGGGTGTCGTCGATGATCAGGTCCACGCCTGTGGCCTGTTCGAGTGCGCGGATGTTGCGCCCCTCGCGGCCGATGATGCGGCCCTTCATCTCGTCGCTGGGGAGATGGACCACCGAGACCGTGTGCTCGGCCGTGTGGTCGGCGGCAACGCGCTGGATCGCGGTCACGATGATCTCGCGGGCCTTCTCCTGGGCCTCGTCGCGTGCCCGGCGCTCGATGGAGCGGGCCAGCTTGACGGCGTCGTGCTCGGCCTCCTCGCGGATGGCCTCGAGCAGGATGCCCTTCGCATCCTCTGCGGACAGCCCGGAAACCTTCTCGAGCGCGGCGACGCGCTCCTGGTTGAGGCGTCCAAGCTCATCGCGGGCGCGCTCCACCTCGCGCTCCCGGTCGACGATCTTGCGGCTCTTCTCCTCGAGCATGTCGGCGCGCTGGTCGAGCTGCTCGTCGCGGGAGAGGAGGCGACGCTCCAGGCCCTGCATCTCGCTGCGCTTGCTGCGGGCCTCATCCTCGGCCTCGCGCTGCAGCCGCAGCTTCTCGTCCTTGGCCTCGAGGATCATGTCCTTCTGCTGCGTCCGCGCCTCGGCCACGATCCGGCCGGCCTTGTCCTGGGCGGCCTTGATGCCCTGGTTGGCGAGCAGGCCACGGGCAACGAAGCCCACGGCCAGACTCGCGACGCTCGCGACAACAATTGCCGCGATCGCGACGATCGGCTCCATCTTCGGTTCCTCCCGCCCGCGGGAGATATGCCCGGGGCGCGCTCACGATATTCAGGTCGGGCTACGCAGCGCCGGCATTCGCTTGGGCTGGGGGCCCGGAAGCACTCCCCGCCTGGGAGCGATCCGGCCACATCCGGTACCGCGGCTCGCCCGGAAACGGCCCGTAGGTCCGCGTCCGGTTCGGTCCGTAGCCTACTACGGAATCCGTCCTCGCCCCCGTGCGGGCCACCCGGTATCGTCGGGGGATGGACGCTCTGGAGGGCCGGATCCGGGAACTCGCCGCGGAGGCCGGCGCCGCCTCGATCGCGGTGGCCTGCTGGCCCGTCGCAGCCCCGGCGCCGCTGGTGGTGATCGATGGCGACCGTGCTCTGCACGCGGCGAGCACCATGAAGCTGGCGGTGCTCGTAGAGCTCCACCGGAGGGTGGCAGCCGGAGACCTCGCGCTCGGCGATCCCATGACGGTCAGGAACGCCTTTGCCAGCATCGTCGATGCCTCACCGTTCCGCCTGGACCCGGCCGACGACTCGGAGACCGCGCTCTACGCCCGCGAGGGTGACGCGGTGCCCATGGCCGACCTCGCGGAGCTGATGATCACGGTGAGCAGCAACCTCGCCACCAACCTGCTGGTGGACCGCCTCGGACCGGCGCGGATCACCGCGACGATGGCGGGGCTCGGCCTCGACGGAATCGTCGTCCGGCGGGGCGTGGAGGATGGCCCCGCATTCGATGCCGGCCTGAACAACACGGTCACGGCCCTCGATCTCGCTCGCCTGCTGGTGCTCCTGGGGCGGGGCGAGGTGATCTCGGCGGGCGCAACCGCCGCGATGCTCGAGGTCCTCGAGGCGCAGCAGTTCAACGAGGGAATCCCGACGGGCCTGCCGGCCGGCACCCCGGTCGCCCACAAGACCGGATCGATCAGGCGCCTCTACCACGATGCGGCGCTGGTTCGCCCGCAGGGAGCGGCCGCCTACGCCCTGGTGGTGCTCACCACCGGCCTTGACGAGGAGCGCGACGGGCCGGCACTGGTCTCCCGGATCGCTGCCGCGTGCCACGAGCGCCTCTCGGAGCGGTAGACGCGCCGCGGCCTGCCCCTAGGCGGTGTCCTCGTCCGCCTGCAGTTCGTCGTCGTCCACGGGCACGGGCCCCGGGCCGGCCGCCACGGTCCGCGCGATGCGGGCGCATACGTCGGGCGAGAAGCCGTTCCGGGCGAGCAGCGCGTAGGCCCGCTGAACCCGCCGGCGCGGGTCCGTCTCACGCTGCAGCGCAGCACCCTTGCGTTCGAGCAGGCGAGCGGCGGCAGCCTCGTCAGCGGCCGTGGGGGTGGCATCCTCGGCGGCCGGCCCGTGGGCGGTCTCACGTCGCTCGTCGATCACACCGTTGATGACGGTGCGCTCGACGCCCTTGCGCATGAGCTCCATGCGCAGCGCGTGCTCGCCGCGCGGGCGGGCGCGATCCCTCGAATCGACCCAGGTCCGTGCGAACGCGTCGTCATCGATGTACCCCAGCTCGATCAGGCGGGCCACCGTCTGCTCGACGAGATCCGACCGGTAGCCGAGGTCCCGCAGCTTGCGGCGCACCTCGGTCTCGGAACGGGGCCGCGCCTCGAGGTAGCGCGCGGCGGCGTCGAGGACCTTGGCCGGATCCTCGACCTCCCCTCGCTCCGCCCGCCGCTCGGCGAGCGTGGCCTTGCGGGGATGGGAACGGACGCCGGAAGCCGGCACCCGTTCGTCGTGCGTCATGGGAGGCGGCCCGTGCCCCGGGTCACTCGGCCTCTTCGATCCCTTCGACCGGGATGGCCACGTCGTTCATCTTGGCCCGGATCCGGCGATCGATCTCGGCCGCGACGTCCTTGTTGGTCTTGAGGAACTCCTTGGACGCCTCGCGACCCTGGCCGAGGCGGGTCTCCGCGAAGGTGAACCAGGCGCCGGTCTTGGTGACCACGTCCATCGCCACGCCGACGTCGAGCAGGCCACCTTCGACGCTGATGCCCTCGCCATACATGACGTCGAACTCGGCGACACGGAAGGGCGGCGAGACCTTGTTCTTGACGACCTTGACGCGGACGCGGTTGCCGACCGATTCGGTGCCGCTCTTGATCGTCTCCACGCGGCGGATGTCGAGGCGCACCGAGGCATAGAACTTGAGCGCCCGACCGCCCGGCGTGGTCTCGGGGTTGCCGAACATCACGCCGATCTTCTCGCGCAGCTGGTTGGTGAAGACCAGGGCGGTGTTCGAGCGGCTCACGGCGCCGGTCAGCTTCCGCAGGGCCTGGCTCATCAGCCGGGCCTGGATGCCGACGAAGCTGTCGCCCATCTCGCCCTCGATCTCCGCCCGGGGCACGAGGGCCGCCACGGAGTCCACGACGACGATGTCCACGCCGCCCGAGCGGATCAGGGTCTCGGTGATCTCGAGCGCCTGCTCGCCGGTGTCCGGCTGCGAGACGAGAAGCTCGTCCACGTTCACGC
>JBAXFC010000190.1:0-6985 GCA_037140135.1 Chloroflexota bacterium | reverse complement strand
ATCCTCGCCATCGCTGCCGCCCGCCTCGGCGCGCGCGAGGTGCTCGCGGTGGACGTGGACCCGATCGCGGTCGAGGCCTCCGCGTCCAACGCCAAGCGCAACCGCCTGGGCCGCGTCATCCGCTCCCGCGAGGGGAGTTCCCCATCCGGCGAGGGCCCCTTCGACATCGTGCTCGCCAACCTCATCGCCTCGCTCCTCGTGACCCTCGCCGATGGCCTCGTCGCGGACCTTCGTCCGGGCGGCACGCTGCTCGCGTCGGGGATCTTCGAGAACCGCGAGGCCGAGGTGGTCGCGGCGTTCGAGGCCCGCGGCCTGGTCATCGTCGAGAGCCGCCGCGAGGGCGAGTGGGTGGCCCTCGAGGTCCGCCGGCCGGCCTGACCACGGTCCGCCGGGGCCGCCGGTGATCCGGCTGACGACGCTGCGCTACGATCCTGCGCACCGCCGCCTCGCAATCCGCCGGACCGTGCGCCCCGAATCCCCGGACAGATGCCCGATCTCTCGTCGCTCTTCCCACTCATTCTTGCCACGCACATCGTGCTGGCGATCTCGTTGCTCGTGCCGAGCCTGTTGCTGCCCTTCACGCTGCGCAACCGCCTCGTCGCCGCGGGCAACCGCGAGGAGCCGCCCGGCCGCGGGCTCGGCGCGATGCTCTGGCTCCAGGCCCGCGGCACGACGATCATCGGTGCCGGGCTCGCGATCACCGGTGGCCTGCTGGTCATCGTCCTGGGCCCGCGGATCCTCGCCCAGCCCTGGCTGCTGCTCAGCCTCGGCCTCTACGCGACGGCTGCCATCGTCGCGTTCGCGGTCCAGCGCCCGTCCCTGCGCGGACTCCTGCGACGCGAGTCCGTGACCACCGACGCCGACCGGGAGGCCTGGCGCGCCGGCGCCCGCCGCCAGCGGTATGTCGCCTACGGCCTGTCGGCGATCGTCGGGATCATCGGGGTCCTGATGTCCACCAAGCCCGTCCTGTGGTGAGCGCGGTGGGTCGAGCCCGCCCGGCGTCGGCCGCCATCGTCAACCTTGGCTGCAAGGTCAACCAGTCCGAGATGGAGGCCGCCGCCCGACTCCTGCGCGAGGCCGGAATCCCGCTCGTGGCGCCCGACCGCAGCGCGGACCTCGTCCTCGTCAACACCTGCACGGTGACCGCCGCCGCGGACGAGAAGTCCCGGGCCGCGGTCCGGAGGGCGAGGCGCGCCAACCCGGGCGCGCAGGTGGTGGTGACCGGATGCTCGGTCGCGGTGGACCCGGACGCCTTCGCGCGCGTGGACCCGGCCGCACGCCTCGTGGGCAACGAGGACAAGGCCGCGTTCCTCGCGGAGCTGGAGGTGCTCCTGCGCCTTGACGACCTCCCCGACGATGCGCCCCACGCGCCCCTGGACGCGGCCCTGCCGACGCTCTCGGGCGTGGAGGCCGTCACCGCCGGCCACGTGGACGGCATCGGCGACGGCCGCACCTCCGTGGAGCGCACGCGGGCATTCGTCAAGGTCCAGGACGGCTGCTCGTTCCGCTGCACCTACTGCATCATCCCGCGCGCCAGGGGCGCGGAGCGGTCCCTCGAGCCCGAGGTCGTCCTGGCCGATGTCGGGCGGGCCCTGGCCGCCGGCCACCGCGAGATCGTCCTGACCGGTATCAACATCGGCACCTACGACGGCGGCTGGTCTGAGCGGGGTGCCCGCGGCTCGCACGTGCACAGCGCCCTGACGCTGGCGGGGCTCGTGCGCCGTCTCCTTGACGAGACGCCGGTCGAGCGGATCCGCCTCTCGTCGATCGAGCCCCAGCACATGGACGACGACCTGCTTGCAGCCTGGACCGATGGAGCGCCGCGGACGCTGCCCCACGTCCACCTGCCGCTCCAGAGCGGCGACGACGGCATCCTGCACCGGATGGGCCGCCGGTACGCTGCCGCCGACTACGCCCGTGTCGTGGAGCGGGTTCGCGCGGCCATCCCCGGGGTCGCCGTCCACGCCGACGTGATCGCCGGGTTCCCCGCCGAGGACGACGCGGCGTTCGAGCGGTCGGTGGCCTTCATCCGCGATCTCGACCCGGCCGGACTCCACGTCTTCCGCTACTCCTCCCGGCCGGGGACGCCGGCCACCCGGATGGCGGGCGCGGTCCCGGAGGCCGTCAAGAAGGAGCGCGCTGCCCGGCTGCTCGCGCTCGCGGCCGAGGCCAGGGCGGAGTTCGCGCGGAGGACCTTGGGCACCGTCACGCGCGTGCTGCTCGAGGCGCACCTTGATGACGGGCGCTGGGTGGGCCACGCCGAGGATCACGTGCTGGTGGCGGTGACGCAACTCGCCGGGGATCCCACGCGCTTCGCGAACGCGGTCGCGACGGTGCGCCGCGAGGTGATGGACGAGGCTGTCGCGGACCGCGTGGAGGGCGGCGTCCTGGCGCTCGATCCGGCCGCACGGACCTTGCGGCCGAGGATCCCCGTGCTCGCCGACGCGACATCCTGAGCCACGTGCCGGTGTCCACCGGCGCGAACCCGGCGCCTCCCGTACCCTTCGCGCCATGAGCGCTGACTGCCTGTTCTGCCGCATGGCATCGGGGGCGATCCCGGTCGCCAAGGTGCACGAGGACGATCTCGTCTTCGCCATCCGTGACATCAACCCCCAGGCCCCCACCCACATCCTCGTGATGCCGGTGGCCCATGTGGCATCGGCAGCCGACCTCACCGGTGCGCACGCCGCGCTCCTGGGGCGCCTGTTCTCGGTGGCCGCGGACCTCGCCCGTGCCGAGGGTCTCGAGGATGGCTGGCGGCTGGTCACCAATGTCGGGCCGGATGCCGGCCAGTCGGTGCTCCACCTCCACGTCCACCTGCTCGGCGGACGCCCGATGGCGTGGCCCCCCGGATGACGCCGGGACCCGGCGACGGGACGGCACCCGGAACGAGCGGTGTGAGCGGCAGGAGCGGCCCGCCGATCTGGCTCGCGGTGATCGCGGCCGGCGGCCTGCTGACCGGCGTCGTGCTGCTGGTCCTGGCGATCTTGGGCGTCGGAGTGGGGATCGGCGGGGCGGCCCCGACCATGGCGCCCGCCGGTGACGCGGCCGCCCGCACGTCCGACATCACCACGGCGGCCCTCGAGGCGGCCGCGTTCCAGGTGCAGGTGCCCCAGACCGCGTACCGCCCCGGCGAGAGCCCGGCCCTGGTCAACATGCCCCGCCGGCTCCTGCAGGTGATCCTGCCGTCCGATCCGCAGGGCGGCTACATCGTGGTCTACGAGCTGCCGACGGCCGTCGATGCGGATACCGCCGGCAAGGAGTTCCTGCACTACCTCGCGTCGGGGACCGGGGCCATCGGGTACCCGCGCGACACGAAGTTCGTGCTCCAGCGCATCGTCGGCACGCTCGTCTTCTACCCCTGGTCGGCCGAGGTGAACCCCGACCCGGAGGTCGCCCGCCTGGCGACGGTGCTGGCCACCGTCGGGACGACCGTCACCCCCTAGCGTCCTGCCCCGTGGCGGCGGATGCCCCTCCCGGTCCGGGCCATTGGCCCCGCCCGCAGGCCCCGGCATCATGGCGCCAACGCCTGCCCCAGGAGACGCCACGTGGCCGCCCCGGATGTCCGCCCCGGCAAGATCCGCCGAGGCTTCGTCGCGCGCAGCGTGCTGGGCTTCGCCCTGGTCGCCGGTCTCCTGACGGCCACCGCGGCCAGCGATCCATCGGGCATCGTCCTCGGCACGTCCCGGACCACGCCCGTCTACGACCCCCCGGTGCTGGCGGGGCAGTGGGCGTCGGCCTGGTGCTCCGGCGGGGTGTATGCGCGGCACGGCACGACGGTCGTGCTCACGGGCGCCGGCCACTGCGCTCGCGAGGGGGACCAGGCGATCGCCCTCGACGGCAGGACCGTGCTGGGTGTCTTCGGGCCGCCCGCCCGCTCGGCCACCTGCTCGCACCCGGACCGGGAGTGCGCAGGGTCCGACCTCGATTACGTCATCCTGGCGCCCGATCACATCCCGTGGGGCCATCTCAACGAGGTGGACATGGGGGCCGGCGGCTACCGGGTCCTGGCCGTGGGCACCCGTGCGCTCGCCTGCGAGGACATCGCGGTGGGCGACCTGGCCGAGTTCGACGGCCGCAACACGTTCCGGGCGGGCCGGGTGATCGACAAGGGCGAGTTCCTGAGCCCCAACGACGGCATGTACTTCCCGTGCATCGTCGTGGCGGAGATCAGGGGGATCCCACTGGACTCGGGCGGGATCGTGCTGGTGAACGGGATGCCCGGCGGCGTGGCCAGTCGCGAGTTCGGCCCCGAGTGGTACCTGGGGTTCACGCCGCTGCCGCTGGGCCTGGCCGAGCTGGGTCTCGAGCTGTGCACGATGCCCGACTGCGGCCTCGAGCGCCCGGCCCCCGCCGGCGGCTGACCCGCTCCTCCTCGGCGTCCGCGGCCTCCACAGCCGCCGCGGTAGACTGCCACCCCATGCGCCAGACGTTCGACACCGTCATCGTCCAGACCGGCAAGACCACCTGCGGCATCGAGGTTCCGGTGGACGTGGTGGATGCCCTCGAAGGCGGCCGGCACCCCAAGGTCGTGGCGACCGTGAACGGGTACACGTACCGGACATCGGTCGCGTCCATGGGCGGCGGCTTCTGGTTCGGGCTGGCCTCCGGGCACCGGGCCGCGTCCGGGCTCAAGGGCGGCGACGCCGTGTCGGTCGCGCTCGAGCTCGACACCGCCCCCCGCGAGGTGGAGGTGCCGCCGGAGCTCGCGGCGGCGCTCGCGGCGGACCCGTTGGCGATGGCGTTCTTCGAGGGGCTCGCGTACTCCAACAAGCGCGTGTTCACGCTCTCGGTCGAAGGGACGAGCAACCCCGGGACCAGGGCCCGCCGCGTCGAGAAGGCGATCGCCCTGATGCGCGAGGGAAGGGTCCGCTAGGACGAGGCGAGAACTGCCGCCGGGTCCTCGCGCACCCCGAGGGGCACCTCCACCGCAGCCCACGCCCGGACCCGGTCCCGGCGAACCTTGAAGGTGTGCGTCCGCGGGAAGTCCGCCTCCGGCCAGAGCCGCCAGCCGGCGATCCGCTGGTTGGGTCCGAGGGCGGCGTTGGCGGTCTTGACCGCAGCACCGATCGTCGCCCGGACCGCTTCCGGCAGCGCCCCGTCGAGCCCTGCCCGGGCCCCGGGGTCGCCGGGTGCGCCGTGGGTGTCGGGCGCGAGCACGATGGCCTCGATCCGCCCCGGCCGCGTCTCGATCGCCACGCTGTCGCGGATGCCGGCCACGCGCAGGGCGTTCTCGATGTCCTCGGGGTACACGTTGAAGCCGTTGGGCAGGACGATGATGTCCTTCGTCCGCCCGTGGAGGTGGAGCCTGCCCCGCTCGTCGAGCCGGCCGAGATCGCCGGACCGGTACCAGCCGTCGGCCGTGAACGCGGCGGCGGTCGCATCGGGGTTGCTCCAGTAGCCCTTGAACAGGTTGGGGCCGGCGAACTGGATCTCACCGTCGTCCGCGATCCGCATCTGCACGGGCGGGGGCGGCCAGCCCACGCAGCCGAGCGGGTGATCGGCCATCGTGGTGCAGCAGCCAGCCGCCGTCTCGGTGGCGCCGTACCCCTGGAGCACGATGACGCCCATGTCCTCCCAGGCCTCCTGGAGGCCCGGCGGCAGGAAGGCCCCCGCCGTGGCGAACAGGCGGAGCCCGCCACCGAGCTGCCGGTGGACGTCCCGGAACAGGAGCCGTCGGGCGGCGTAGGGGAGGTGCCGGGCGATGCGCCGGAGCCGGTTGAAGCTCGCGGTCCGGCCCTGCTTCTCCACCTCGTGCTCGATCGCACTCCAGAACAGGTCCAGGACCTGGGGGACCAGCAGCATCGTGGTCACCCGGTGCTCCCGCAGCGCCTCGAAGATGACCCGCGGGTTCCGGCTCCGGACGTACAGGATGTCCGCGCCCACGTCCATCGCGTAGTAGAGCGAGACCGCCTGTTCCAGGCTGTGCGAGAGCGGGAGCAGCGAGACCAGCCGGTGCTCCATCGGGGTGAGGATCCGGTGGAAGGAGGCGACTCCGGCGAGGACGTTGTCGTGGGCGAGCATCACGCCCTTGGGATTGCCGGTGGTGCCGGAGGTGAACACCAGCTCGAAGACGTCGTCCGGGCGCGGGCGCGGCCACGAGCGGACCTGCTCCTCCCAGTCGGGCGGGAAGCTGTCGTCCGGGTCGGCGGAGAGGTCGTCAACCGTCGTGGTGGGGAAGTGGTCGAGGCCCACCTCGCGCGGGTCGGGCGCATCGCGACCGGTGCCGAGGAGCAGCCGGACGGCGCCCGAGACGGCCACGATGCCGGTGATGGCCTCCGTGCTCATCCGAGAGTCGAGCGGCACGTAGATCAGGCGCGCGTACATCGCCCCGAAGTAGGCGGCCGGCAGCGCCGGCGTGGACGACGACCAGGTCAGGACGCGGTCGCCCGGCTCCAGGCCCAGGGCGCGCAGCCGCCAGGCGGCGATCCGCGACCGCCGGAGGACCTCGCGGTAGGTCCAGTGGTAGGTCGTGCCGTCGTCGCGGCGGAGGCCCAGGGCATTCCGGCCGGCGAAACGGGATGCACTTCCTTCGAGGAGGTCGAGCAGGGTCTCCATCGTGCGCTGATCCTAGTCGGCGGCGCGCGGTCCGGGAAGGCCGGACGCCATCGCGTCACAAGGGGATGACGCGCGTCCCGCCCCCTCGTTACCGCCGTCTCAGGGTGCCGGCGACGCCGGCGGATGGAGCGTGATCGTGAGGAGCACGGTGCCGCCGGGCGGAACGACGACGTGGCCGCTCCCGACCTCCGTCCAGCTGTCGCCGTCCATCGCGGACACGGTGATGGTCCAGCCACCCGGCGCGCACGGAAGCGTGAACGTTCCGCCAGCCCCCGGGCCCTGGCCCACCTCGCTGCCGCAGTCGCCGTTGTCCGGCCGGTCCGCGGCCCAGCCGAGGCTCAGGAATGGATCGGCCGGCGGCGCCTTGCCGTCCGCGGTGACGACGACGCCCTCGATCGTGCCGCGCGGCGCCAGCAGGATCCCCGCC
>JBAXFC010000189.1:0-6985 GCA_037140135.1 Chloroflexota bacterium | reverse complement strand
GGGGCGCTCCGTCAGGGGCGCTCCGTCAGGGGCGCTCCGTTAGGGGCCGCGTTCCCTAGCCTCCGAGCGGCTCCGGCACGGCCGTCGTGCCGTCCCGGTGGCCCCGTCGCTCCGCCCCGATGCCGGCGCTGACCACGCACGCGATGCCCACGATCTCGAGCGGACGGGGCACCTGGCGCAGGACCAGGAAGCCGATCGTCGCCGCGACCGCGGGCTCGAGCGCCATCAGCGTCCCGAAGGCCGCCGCGGTGAGCCGGCGCAGGGCGTAGAGCTCGAAGGTCCAGGGGATGATCGGCAGCAGGATGGCCGCACCCAGGCAGACCAGCACGACCTCTGGCGTGACGTGGCCCCAGGCCTCCGGCAGGCCGAAGAACGCCGCCAGCAGGGCCCCCACCGGGAGCGAGATCGACAGGCCGTCCACGCCGGAGAAGCGGTCGCCGACGTGCTGGGTGATGACGATGTACGCGCCCCAGCCAGCACCCGAGACCACGGCGAACAGCACCCCGACCAGGTCCGCGCCGCCGGTCCAGGGTTCCGTGAGGGCCAGCACCCCGGCGAGCGCGAGGAGCGGCCAGGCGAGCGCCCGGCGACTGCTGCTGTGCCAGGCGGCGACCGAGAGCGGCCCGAGGAACTCGATCGCGACCGCCATCCCGAGCGGCAGCCGCGAGATGGCCTGCAGGAAGCTGATGGTCATGATCCCCGAGGCGATGCCCAGCAGCAGCGGTGCCCGCAGCTCCTGCAGGCTCCACTGCCAGTAGCGGGGCCGGGCCATGAGCACGAAGCCGATGGCCCCGAACGTGAGGCGCATCCACGCCGTCCCGGAGACGCCGATCAGCGGGAACAGGCCGACCGAGACCGCGGCGCCCAGCTGCACCGACAGGATCGCGGTCACCGCGAGCGACCACGCGGGGACGCGGTCCAGGGGGGAGGTGGTCATGCCGGCCTCGGGTCGGACGGGTTCGACCGGGTGGACGTGGCGGCCGGGGCCGCCGGATCGGGCGTGGCGGCCGGGGCCACCGGATCGGACGGGTCGCCGGTCTCGGCCGGGGCCCGGGTCGCGAGCGCCGAGCCCGCCAGCACCAGCCCGAAACCCGCGGCCATTCCGGGCGTGAAGGGCTCCGAGAGGACGAGGACGCCCAGCACCGCGGCGACGGCCGGGTTGATGAACGTGATCACGGTTGAGCGCACGGGGCCGATCGCGGCGATCAGCGCCGAGAACACGATGAACGCCATCGCCGTGCACACCGTCCCGAGGACCAGGATCGAGAGCAGGGCATCCCGGCTGGGCATCACCGCCGGCCACTGGAGCGCGGCCACCGGCGCATACACGACGGCGACCATCGCCAGCGAGACGGCCATCACCGCGGTGGACGGCAGTCCGCCCAACCGCCGGACGAGGATCGCGGGTCCCACCGCGTACCCCACCGCGACCAGCGCGATCTCCACGAGCGCACCCGGATCGGTGGTCTCGAGGTTGACGCCGACGATCGCCGCGACGCCGACGAGCCCGAGCGCCATGCCGGCGGCACCGGCCCGTCCAACGCGATGACGGCTCCCGGTGGCCAGCGCGACGACGGTGCCGACCAGCGGCACGCCCGCGATGAGCAGTGCGGCCAGCGAGCTCGGCACCTTCTGTTCGGCCGACCCGAGGAGCAGCCACGGCCCGCCGATCTCGACGCCGGCGAAGACGACCACCCACGGCCAGCGGGCCAGCACGGCGCGGACATCGGTCCGGGCGAGCGCGTAGGGCAGCAGGATCAGGGTGGCCATCCCCGTCCGGGCGAACACCAGGACAGCCGGTGACACCTCGGCGACGGCGATCCGGATGAACAGGTACGGGATGCCCCAGATCACCGACATCGCGATGCACAGGGCAAGGGCTCGGGAGGTCACGGGCGGGCGGGGTCCTCAGGTTCGGGGTCCGCGCCACGATAGCGCCCCGGGCTCGCCCTGACACTCGGCCCCCGGCGTCCGGCCTCCGGGATGGGCCCCGGCCTCGGCCCGGGGATGGGCCCCGGCCTCCGGGGTGGGCCTGCTCACGAGGCGAGCCCGCGGGATGGGCCCCGGCCCGCGGGATGGGCCTGCTCACGAGGCGAGCCTACGGGCGCTCGCCGTTGCCAGGTGGGCCTGCTCACGAGCGGGATCGCAGCATCTCGAGACGAGGGCGTGCACGGTGGCTCGCCTCGTGAGCAGAGGAGCAGCACCGGGCGCCCGTAGGCTCGTCAGGCGAGCGGCAGACGAGCCCGCACGAGGATCCCCGGTCGGAGGCTCAGGCGAGCGGCAGACGAGCCCGCACGAGGATCCCCGGTCGGCAGCGCAGGCGTGCGGCCGGCGAGCCCGCACGAGGATCCCCGGTCGGAGGCTCAGTGAAGTTCCGCGGGGCAGAGGGGACTGGGTCAGGCGGCTGACGGCCTGGGCTGAGCACCGGGAGCCCCGGAATCAGCCCCCGCCGGTCGAGACGGGGCTCCCGGAGCCCCGTTCGGGGTCCGATTGGCGGGCCCGAGTGGCGAGATGGGGCACCCGGCGCCCCGAGACGAAGTGCACCGGCCAATACCGGGGCTCCCGGTGCCCCGGGCGGAGGCTCAGGCGGCGCCGGGAATGAGTCCCAACTGCCCGGCGAGGCCGAAGATGTCGGTGGTGTCCCACTCCTCGACCACGCGGCCGTCGGCGACCTCGCGGATGAACGTGCCGGTCAGGACGATGGAGCGACCCGTCGGCTCCACGCCCATGTAGGCGCCGCGATGGGTGAACGCGTTGACCCAGTGGACGCCCACGCGGCTGCCGTCTGCGATCACGGGCTCGAAGGTCATCGCCATGTCCGGGAACGCCTCGCCCAGGGCCGCCATGAAGCCGACGTAGGCGTCACGGTCAAGCTCCATGCCGGCGGCGCCGTGGTAGCGGAAGGCGGGGTCGAGCAGATCGGCGCCACGAGCGGCGATCTCACGGGCGGCGATGGCGCGCGAGACGGCGAGGGCGGCATCGATGGTGGAGGTGCGGTCGGTCACGGTGGTCTCCTTGGCCGGAACGTTGCGCCCGGCGATGTCCAGACGGTATTGTCTAACTCACCAAGTGACTAGTACGCACTATTGGGTGGGATACGCACCAAATGGAAAGCATGAACTCCATCGCCGATCCCGGACCCGCCGGTTCGGCCTCCGACACGGCCGATGGCGCCAACGCAGCCGATGGCGCCCCGTTCACCCTGGCCGGCCGCCCATACTGGTGCCCGGTGAACCTCGCGATCGACGCGCTCACAGGGCGCTGGAAGACGCTGATCCTGTGGCAGCTCGTGCTCCATGGCACGGTCCGGTACGGCGGGCTCAAGCGGGAGGTCCGCGGCATCACGCACAAGATGCTGGCCCAGTCGCTGCGCGAGCTGGAGGCGGACGGCCTCATCGACCGGCGCGTCTACGCGGTCGTGCCCCCGCACGTCGAGTACAGCCTGAGCGATGCCGGCCAGGAGCTGGTCCCCGTCCTCCAGGCGATGGAGCGCTTCGGGCAGCGGTACGCGGTCTCCGCCTGAGGCCGCGCCCGGCGCCGGCCGCCTCATCGCCCGGCCCGCGGCCGTGCCTCGGCCCGCGCTTCAGAACGTGATCGCCAGGTGCATGAAGCCGCGCAGGCTGTTCCTGGTGATGCGCTCCGCGCCGTCGGCCAGCTCGAAGTCCGGGATCCGGACCAGGAACCGCTCGACTGCGGTCTTCGCCTCGAGCCGCGCCAGGGGCGCCCCGGTTCACTGATGGATCCCCTGGCCGAAGCCCAGGTGGCGCACGATCCGCTGGCCCACGTTGAACGTGTCCGGGCTCTCGAACTGGAGCTCGTCCCGATTCGCCGACCCGAACGGCACGACCGCGCGGACCCCTTCGGCGCGGTCACGCCGTGGAGCGTCACGTCCGTCGTCAGGGTGCGGGTGTTGAACCGGACGGACATGTCGTAGCGGAGCATCTCCTCCCCGCCGCCTCGAAGGCCTCGGGCGGGATGCCGCGCACGCCGAGCATGCGGACCTGCCTCGGCCGCTGCCGGGCGTCGAGCATCGGCAGGTCCTCGGGCGGGAAGCCCACGAGCACCGGGCCCACCGCGAGCGGCAGCGGACAGGTGAAGGCCTCGACGAGATCGGCTGAGCCAGTCTCGACGAAGCGGTCGATCAGCCCGTCCACGAGCGCCGCGATCTGCGGCTCCTTGGCGGCGATGCTGGCCGCCGGGAAGGCGTTCGTCCCCTGGACCGGGCGCCGCAGCTCCGTGTGCTCCGGCGGATCCATGACCGGGATGTTCCCGTCCGCGTCGAGCTGCTCGGAGAACCGGCGCAGCTCCTCGGGGTCGGTGGCGACGAGATGCCGCGGCTCCGGGCAGGCGCCGCTGGCCACGTCCGCCACCAGCTCGCCGAAGCCAGCGACGCGCTCCGCCTGGAGTCGGTCGCACTCGGCCGCCAAGTTGCGGTGGACCTTGGCGTGGCGCGGCATGTGGCCACGGTTCTCGCCCAGCAGGTCCTCGGCGAACAGGTACTGGCAGTCGCTGCCGGTGCCTGCGCCCATCGAGACCAGGAACAGGCTGGTGCGTCCTGCGATCTCGTCCGCCATGTCCGCCGGGACAACCTCGATCTCGGCTCCGAAGGCACCCGGCGCCTCAAGCGCCTTCGCGGCGCGGTAGACGGCCATCGCGCTCTCGGCGGTCTTGCCCACCGCCTTGAATCCACCCGTCCACGTCGCGCGCGACGGGATCAGGCCGATGTGGTTGATGACCGGGATGTTGTCCTCCGCCAGGCGCCGGATCGTGGGCAGGCCGGCCGAGCAGCAGACCGCGTCCGCGGTGGCCTTGACCATGCGCAAGGCCCGGCGCAGGAAGTCATCGCCCTCCGCGAGGCCGAACCAGTTCATGCCCGGCACCGCGAACAGCGTCGGGGCGACCTCGCGGAAGCACGGGTCCACCATCATCTCGGGCGGCACGGAGACCATGGCCACGCCGGCCCGCTGCACGGCGTCGGGCTCATCCCAGGTCGCGGTGCGGACCATGACGAACTGGCGCGTGCCCTTGGCGGCGCGGGTGTCGGCGACCGCGAGGTGCTTGGCGGTCATCGGGGTGCGTGCCCCTTGCGGGCTGGGGGCGTGGGGACCCTGCGGCGGCCCGCTCGCCGCGATCGCGCAAGAGTGTGGCCATGCAACCGATTACGCGAGTGTGGCGCAACCGCCTGACCTCGGGGTCGCTCGGGGGTTCACGGGGGAAGGGTAATCGATTACACTCTACCCAAGAGCCGCCAGCCGACTTCCATCACCACGCAGGAGGCACCAGCCAATGCTCCGCATCGCACTGTTCGGGGCCGGCCGCATCGGCCAGGTCCACGCCCGCTCCATCGTCGAGAGCGGCGAGGCCGAGCTCGTCTGGGTCTGCGACCCGGTGGTGGCCGCGGCGAACGCCCTCGCCGACAAGTACGGCGCGAAGGCAAGCCCGGAGCCGGGCGACGCCATCGAGGACGCCAGCATCGACGCGGTCCTGATCGCCTCCGCGACGCCCACGCACACGGACCTGATCCGCGCCTCGGCCCTGGCCGGCAAGAAGATCCTGTGCGAGAAGCCGATCGATCTCGACATGGCCAGGATCGACGCGACCTGGGACGCCATCAAGGACAAGGCGCCCTTCGTCATGCTCGGCTTCAACCGCCGCTTCGACCCGTCCTTCCGCGAGGTCAACACCCGCGTCAAGGCCGGTGAGATCGGCACGCTGCGCGCGCTGCGCGTGACGAGCCGCGACCCGCAGGGCCCGCCCGCCGCGTACCTCGCGATCTCCGGCGGGATGTTCCGCGACATGACCATCCACGACTTCGACATGGCCCGCTACTTCCTGGGCCAGGTCACGGAGGTCAGCGCGGTCGCGTCGCACAACAACGACCCGGTGTTCATGGGCGCCAACGACCACGCCCAGGCGATGGTCACGCTCAAGAGCGCCGACGGCGTCCTGTGCACGATCGTCAACAGCCGCACCTGCGCCTACGGCTACGACCAGCGGCTCGAGGCGTTCGGCGACCTCGGCTCGCTCGACGCCGGCAACATGACGGCCACCACCGTCCGCGCCCACACCGCCACCCGGACCGAGTCCGCGGGCCCGGTGCTCAACTTCTTCCTCGAGCGCTACATGCCGGCGTACAAGGCGGAGTTCGCCGAGTTCGTGGCCGCGATCAAGGAGGACCGCGCGCCCGCGGTGGGCTTCGCGGACGGGCGTGCCGCCCTGGTCCTGGCCGAGGCGGCCATCGAGAGCGTCGCGACCGGCAGGCTGGTCAGCGTCACCGGCGGCTGATCGCGGGCGCTCCAGACGCGCCGACTTCGTACTCCCGGATGGCCGGGGCGGATCTCCCGCCCCGGCCGTCTGCCGTCTGCCGTCCCACGAGGCCGGCTACGGCAGGAGCGCCCCGACCGGGGTGCCGGAGAAGGCCTTCTGGCCATTGCCCAGCTGGCCCATGTGGTTGTCGCCCCACCCCTTCACCGTCCCGTTGGGCATCACCGCCAGGGTGAACCAGGCCCCGGTCCCGATCGACGTCGCGCCCGAGATCACGGTGGCCGCAACGGCGGCCTGCTGGTCGATCCGCGTTCCGTCCCCCAGCTCGCCCGACCAGTTGGATCCCCAGCACATGGCCTTGCCGCCTGCCCGGTTGGCGCAGAAGAAGTCGGTCCCGCCGTGGATGCCGGTGGCTGCCGTGAGATTGACCACGGCTGCAGGGACCAGGCTGTCACCGGCAGGCCCGTTGCCGAGCTTGCCCGCCCAGTCCTCGCCCCAGCACCGCACGGTGCCGTTGGCCAGCAGCGCGCAGGTGGCATGGGTGGCCACCGCGATCGCCTTGACGCCGCTCAGGCCGGGAACCGTCTTGGGCGCCGTGCGCTCCGCCGTCGTGCCGTCACCGAGCTGGCCGTAGGTGTTCGAGCCCCAGCACTTCACGGTGCCCGACGTGAGCAGGGCGCAGACGTGGTCGTAGCCCACCGCGATGTCCTTCACCGAGGCC
>JBAXFC010000188.1:0-7004 GCA_037140135.1 Chloroflexota bacterium | reverse complement strand
GGTGGCGGGGCTGCCGAAGCCGGTCATGCCCAGGTAGAGCGGGTGGTCGTTGGGGATGACGTCGCCGCGGCGCCACGAGGCTACGACCGGGACGTGGAGCAGCTCCGCGAACCGGACGAGATCATTGGAGCAGCGGGCGCGCAGCACGCCGGCGCCCGCGATGATCAGCGGACGCTCGGCGCCGGCGAGGAAGTGCAGGACGGCGCGCACGTCGGCGGCCGACGGGGTCTCCGGGTGTGCGCGCACGACCGGGGCGCGCGTCCCCTCCGGGACGGGAAGGTCCAGGACGTCTTCCGGGAGCGAGAGGAACGCCGGGCCGGGACGGCCCTCCACCGTGGCGCGGACGGCAGCCTCGAGGGTTGCGGCGGCGGTGGCCGGGTCATCGATCTCGCCCGCCCACTTGGCGAGCGCCCCGATGGTGCCCACGAGGTCGGACTCCTGGAACGCCTCGCGGCCACGCAGGCCGCGGTCCACCTGGCCCACCAGCACGAACATCGGCGTGGAGTCGGCGGTCGCGGTGTGGATGCCGATGGCGAGGTTGGCGGCGCCGACGACGCGCGTCCCCAGGCAGGCGGCCGGGCGGCCGGTGAGCTGGCCGTACGCCTCCGCAGCCATGGCCGCGGCGCCCTCATGCCGCGTGGCGACGATCCGGATGCCGGCGGCGGCGAGCGCATCGAGGACCGGCAGGAAGGATTCGCCCGGCACGGTGAACGCGATCCGGACCCCCGCGGCGCGCAGCGTCGCGGCCACCAGCTCCGCGACGGTGGCCGGCTCCCGGACGGCGGCAGGCTCTGGTTCTGCGTCGGCCTGGGCGTCCGCGTCCTGGTCCGCGTGGGTGGAGGGCTCGGGGTCGGAGGCGGCCGGAGCCATCTCCATCTCGGACTCCACGACGTCGTCAGGGACCGCTTCCGGGTCGGTGGTGACAGCCGGGTCCGCAGCAACCGTCAAGGGGGCTTCCGCGGCCTCCACGGCGGCCTCGGCGAGGCCCGCAGTGGCCTCCACCGGGTCCACGAGGTCCGCGGTGGCCTCCACGGGGATCTCGGCCTCCATCGGAGCATCCGCGGGGGTCTCGGCCGCCACGGTGGCTTCCGCGGCCGCCACGGTGGCTTCCGCGTCCGTGGCGGCTTCCAGGGCGGCCCCATCCGACGGGGCGGTCTCCTGCGGCACCTCGAACGAGGTGGCGGACGGATCGATGGGCTCGTCGCGATCGGGGAACATCGGCGACCTCCTCTCCGGCGAGGGCGGCGGTCCGCCCGGTGCCGGTGCCTGCGATTGGGGCCTGAACAGGAACGTTACTGGCCTGGCGTGACCGCTCCGGCCGCCGCCATCGTGCCCAGGAGCATGGCAGCCACCACGACGAGGGCAACGACGATCATGACGGTTCGCGCCGACTTTGCACCGGGCATCGGACCCTCCTCTAGCGGTAGTTCTCGAATTGGAGCGGCACGGCCTCATCGAGCTCGCGCAGCCGGACGATCACCTTCTGCAGGTCGTCCTTGCTCTTGCTCGCCACGCGGATCGCATCACCCTGGATGCGCGGCTGCACCTTGGGGAATTCGTCGCGGATCAGCTTGACGAGCTTGCGCCCGAGGTCATCGGGCAGGCCGCGCCGGAGCGTGATCTCCTGGCGCACGAGATTGCCACCCGCGGGCTTCACGTCCCCCCAGTCGAAGATCTTGAGCGAGAGGTTGCGGCGCACGGCCTTGGACTCGATCAGGTCCCTGATCGCGGTGGCCCGCATCTCGCTGTCGGTCACCAGGACGAGGCGTTCCTTCTCCTGGTCGAGCTCCACGCGGGCGCCCTTGAAGTCGTAGCGCTGCTGGACCTCGCGCCGGACCTGGTCCAGCGCGTTCCGCAGCTCCTGCTCATCGAAGTCAGACACGACGTCGAACGAGGCCTCGCCCGCCATCAGGCGCTCCTTCCGTCAGCCGCGAGGTGCTCGCGGGTTGTTGTCCAGTGCTTCAGGCGCACGATGCGCCCGTCCTCCCCCACCTCGGCGGAGAGGAAGCCGGCCTGCCGGACCTTTGCCTCGTCGGAGGGACGGTTCCAGCTCGAATGCCAGGCGGCAAGGATCGTCTCACCCGAGACCCAATGCCGCTCGATCGCCATGTCGAACCAGCGCTCGGACCCGGCCGCCGCCTCCAAGTATGCCCGCAGGGCGTTGTGCCCGGCGAGCGGCGCGTCGAACGGGTCCAGGGAGACCTCGGCCCCGTCGGCGAAGCAGGCGGTGTAGGCGTCCCCGTCATAGCGACTCCGCGCCCGCACGAGCCCGTCCAGGAGGTCGTGGGCCGCCGCGTACGTGAAGGTCATCGCGCCCCCAGCAGCTCGAGCAGGAGCTCGCCGATCCGGTAGGAGCGGCCGCCGCCCATGACGAGGACGGCGTCGCCGTCGCGGACCTCGCCGGCGAGCCAGGCAGCCGTCGCCTCCACGGAGCCCGGGGCGACGGCGGTGATCGTGGGGTTGTGCCTCGCGACCGCTGCGGCGAGGCCGCGGGCGCTGGCGATGGTGGTGTCCGGGTCGCGGCCGGCCCAGATGTCGGCGATGGCCACGGCATCGGCCGCGGCCAGCACCTGCGCGAACTCGTCGAGCAGCGCTGCCGTCCGGTGGTACGTCAGCGGCTCGTAGACGGCCCACACACGCCGCCCGGGCTCGCGCTGGCGGATGGCCGCGAGCGTCTCGCGGATCGCCGTGGGATGGTGGCCGTAGTCGTCGTAGACGACGACACCTCTCGCCTCACCCTTGCGCTCCAGCCGGCGCCCGACGCCGCCGAAGGAGGCGACCGCGGGCAGGCTCAGATCAGTCGCGATCCCCAGGGCCACCGTCGCCCCGATCACGCCGAGCGCGTTGGCCGCGTTGTGGCGGCCTGCCGTCGGCAGCCGAACGATCACCGGCGGGCCGCCGTCGAGGGAGATGGCGACGACCGTCGCACCAGGGTCTGCAGCCACGATCCGGCCGGAAACGCCGGCAGCGAGCACGGCCGCGTCTGCAGCGTCATCCGCGACCGCCGTGGAGATCACCCGGCCCGGCCAGTCCGCGAGCCGGGCGACAAGCTCCGCGACGCCTGCGTCCGCGACGTTGGCCACCAGCACCGGCCGGCGGTCATCCGATGCCGCGGCGCGGATCCAGGCCTCGAATGCCGCGAGCACGGCCGCCCGGTCCGCGAACACGTCGGGGTGGTCCCACTCCGCGGAGGTCAACACGATCACGTCGGGGCGGTATGGATCGAAGTTGCCGGCGTACTCGTCGGCCTCCACCACGAACGGCGCGCCCGATCCCCGCCGGGCCGTCGCCGCAACCCCGAGGCCGGTCAGGTCCGCGGGCAGCAGCGCACCCACGAAGGCGCCGGGATCCACGCCCGCGGCGGCCAGGGTGTGGACCAGCCAGCCGGACGTCGTGCTCTTGCCGTGCGTGCCCGCCACCGCGACCAGCGTCCGTCCGAATGCCGCATCGGCCACCACCTGCTGCCACGGCTCCTCGGGGATTCCGAGATCGCGCGCCGCAACCAGCTCCGGGTGGTCGGGGTTGACCGCCGTCAGCGCCTTGGTCACCGCCAGGCGCGCGGGCCGGCCCTCGCGGACGTGCGCCGCGTCATGGGACCAGGCGAGCGGGACACCGGCCGCCTCGAGCGCCGGGGTGTACTGCGAGGGGCCACCGGCATCGCACCCGTCAACGTCGGCACCCGCCCAGCGGGCGAGAAGCGCCGCCGCCGATGCTCCGGCTCCACCCGCGCCGACGACGTGGATCCGCTCCCCCGCTCCGATCGGCCGGGCCGCCCGCACCGGCGCGAGGCCCGCCCCGATCTCGGCCGCGCCGCGGGCGCTCACCGCGCCCGGTCCGCATGCGCCAGCAGCATCTCGAGCGCCACCGCCGCGCTGTCGCGCTTGTTCTCGCTCCTGTCGCCGTGCCACCGCAGGCGCCGCACCTCGGGGTCTCCAAGGCCGGCGACCGCGACGTAGACCAGCCCCACGGGCTTCGCCTCCGAGCCCCCGTCAGGGCCGGCGATGCCGGTCACGCCCACGCCCAGATCCGCGCCCAGCCGCGACCGGACGCCCTCCGCCATGGCCACGGCGACCTGGGCGGACACGGCACCGTGCGCCGCGAGCAGCTCGCCGGGCACGGCGAGAACGGCCCGCTTGACCTCGTCCGAGTACGCCACGACGCCGCCGCGCAGGTAGGCGGACGACCCCGGCACCTCGGTGATCGCGTGCGCGACCAGGCCGCCGGTGCATGACTCCGCCGTGGCCACGGTGAGATGTCGTTCGACGCACGCCACCTGCAGGCGTGCCGCCGCCTCGGTCAGCGGATCGGCCATCGCTACGTCCGGGTTGTCCTGACCGGATCGGCGGGCGGAGCGAACAGCCACGTCTCAGGATTGCCCTTGGTGGACAGGTGCCCGAGATCCCGACCGTTGAGCGTGAAGTACGTCGCGCTGGACTTGCCGGTCCGGATCTCGATCGTGGTCTCGGCCGTGATCGTGAGGACCTTGCCCGCGCTGTAGACCTGGCCTCCGGCGCCGGTCGTCTTCCAGATCTTGCCGTCCACCCAGACCTTGATCCAGGCCGAGGAACCGCGGATCTCCAGGACGAGGTTCACGCCCTGGTACTGGATCGAGACGTTGCGCGTGAGCGTGACGGCCTTGCCGGCGCCCGAGGTGGCGGTGACCACGATCTGCCACTTGCCCGCCGAGAGGTCGAGCGGCGAGTCGAATGAGCCGTCCGAGGCAACATCGACCGTCACCGGTCCCGTGACGTTCGCCGGAGGCGCAGCCGAGGGATCGGCGGAGGCCCCCGGTGACGCCGACGGCAGGGGGCCCACCGGGGTCCCGTCCGCGGTCGCGGTCTGGTAGGCGGTGATCGAGACGGTCTTGGCGTTGGACGTGGTGCCGCGGACCGGGATCGCACCGTTCTCGAACTGCGCCCCTTCCGCAGGAGATTCCACGTTGAGCGTGGGGGCTTCGATCACCAGGAACGGGACCGTCAGGATGAAGCGCGGCGTCTGCTCGGCGGACTTCCCGGTCTCGGGATCGATCGCGGAGACGTCGAACTGGTTCTTGCCCCGTCGCAGATCGACGGCCACCGTCCAGCGGCCGCCCGAGTCGGCGGTCTCGCGGTAGGGCTGCTCCTTGGCGGCGTCCTTGACCGAGATGGTGGCCCCCGGGATCGACGTCCCGCGGAACGTGTACGTCGTCGCGTCGGAGCCGAGGTCCAGCACCGCCTGCGCAGGATCGGAGACGGCCAGCGTCGGCGGCTTGGCGAAGCGGACCAGCTGGACGCCGAAGTACACGGCGAACAGCCCGATCACGATGGTCAGCAGCGCCGCGATGATGACGACCGGCGAGAAGGTCAGGCCGGGACGCGGTGCCGCAAGCGCCTTGGGGACCGAGAGGACGGGCTCGGCCGGCACGGCCTCATCGCCACGCTCCCGGCGCCACTGCCGGATGACGTCCTCGGGATCGAGGCCCAGGTAGAGCGCGTAGTTCCGCAGGAAGCCCTTGGTGTAGACCGCCCCGGGCAGCTCGGCATAGTCGCCCTGCTCGAGGGCTGCGAGGTAGCGGGACCGGATCTTGGTGTCCCGCTCGGCCCGGTAGAGGTCCACGCCCTTCCGTTCGCGGGCGGCAAGGAGTCGCTCCGGGAGCGACGGGCCGGTCTCCACGGCGTAGGAGCGCTCGGCATCACGCGACGCACCGCGTGAGCGCCGGGCCCCCTCGTCTCGTGTCGTCATGCCTGGGCCTCGTCCTCGTCAGCGGGTCCTGCGGTGTCGTCGCTGTCGCGCCCGCCTATCGGCGCGGGACGCCGATCGTACCCCCGAATGCCCGCGGACGCCGCTCGGAGGAAGGCTCCACCGCCTTCCCGGGGATCACAGATCATCGGCTTCCTGGTACCCGTCGTCCCCATCGCGCGTGAGCACGGCCCGGGCGTTCGAGCCGTCGAACGCGCCGATGTACCCGCGTGCCTCGAGCTGGTCGATCATGCGTGCCGCACGGGCATAGCCAACCTTGAGCCGCCGCTGCAGGAGCGACGCCGAGGCCCGGTCGTACTCGCGGATGACGTTGACGGCCTCCATCAGGAGCTTGTCCGCCTCGTCGTCCGCGAGCTCGTCCACGTTCCCCACGCTCACGCCGATCGGCGAGGTGATCGCGCTGTCGTACCGGGGATCCTCGACCTGGTCGCACCAGTACGAGACGACCGCCGCGATCTCCCGGTCCGAGACGAACACGCCCTGGTGCCGGATGGGCCGCGGCACATCGCTGGGCTGGTAGAGCATGTCGCCGCGGCCGATGAGATCCTCGGCTCCCGGCGAGTCCAGGATGGTCCGGCTGTCGATCTGGCTCGCCATCGCGAACGCGATGCGGCTCGGGAAGTTGGCCTTGATCAGGCCCGTGACCACGTTCACGGAAGGACGCTGGGTGGCGAGGACCATGTGGATGCCCGTCGCGCGGGCCTTCTGGGCGAGCCGGACGATCGGATCCTCGACGTTCTTGCCCTCGCGCATCATCAGGTCGGCGAGCTCGTCGATCACGATCACGATGTAGGGCAGGCGCCGGCGCTCCGGGACCTTGGGGCTCTCGTTGTACGCGCGGATGTTCCGGGCGGCGACGGATGCGAACTTCTTGTACCGGCGCTCCATCTCCTCGACGCCCCAGTTGAGTGCGGCCTTCGCCTTGTCGGGCTCGGTGATGACCGGCACGAGCAGGTGCGGGAGCTTCTCGCCCTCGCTGTACGAGGCGAGCTCCACGCGCTTGAGGTCCATCAGGATCATCCTGACCTCGCGCGGGGTCGAGTTGCAGAGCAGGCTTGTGATCAGCGCGTTGACCATGACGCTCTTGCCGGAGCCGGTGGCGCCGGCGATGAGCAGGTGCGGCATCCGGGCCAGGTCCACGGCCTGGGCCCGGCCGGCCACGTCCCGGCCGAGCGCGAATGTCAGGCGCGAGACCGCGGCGTCGGCCAGGTCGACCTCGTCCAGGATCCGACGCAGGGCGACGAGGTTGAACTCCTGGTTGGGGA
>JBAXFC010000187.1:0-7018 GCA_037140135.1 Chloroflexota bacterium | reverse complement strand
ATGCCGACGACGAGACGCGGATCGCCAAGGCCGCGGCGGTCCCACCGCGCGCCGACAGCCACCTCTTCTACCGGTTCCCGGATGGCGCAACCCTGCCCGAGCACCGGCCGTCGGCCCGGGCGGCGTTCCCGGGTGTCCCGGCCCGCCGCCGCCGCCGACACTTCGTCCGCGCGACGCTGGCGGGCGGTGCACTCCTCTACCCGCCGCTGCTCGCGATCCTCGAGGCCAGGGGCGTCCACGCCCATCGCCTGACCGTCATCGACGACGAGAGCCGCAGCCCCGTCTGGATCCAGCTCAAGGCCGATGTCACCGGCCGGACGCTGGCCACCACGGCGGTTCCGGAGGCGTCGGCCCTCGGCGCCGCGATCCCTGCAGGCGTCGCCTGCGGCGCCTTCCCCAACGCGACGGCCGGTGCTCGACGGCCGGCAGCGGGCGATGCCCCACGTCTCGGAGGCTACGAGGCGCGCGACCTTGCCGGCACGTGAACGGGTCGCGCGCCAGCTCAACGCGGGCGCGGCAAGCGTCAACGCCTATTCAGTGGGCGACACGACGACCCCCTTCGGCGGCTTCAAGACGTCCGGGTTCGGGGGATCGACAAGAGCGTCCACGCGCATCGCCAGTACACCGAGACCAGGACCATCTGGATCCAGCGCTCCGGGAGCTGAGCTCGCACGAGACCGGCGTTGGGAGCCAAGCGCCGGGCGGACCTGCCCGGCCCGTCCGGCGGGCCCTATGCTCCCCTCGTGAGCCGCACGCCGGAACCGCCGCCGGAACAGGCCCGCCAGCAGGTGCGGGCCCGTCCCGTCACGTCCACCGTCGCGCGCGACCGCATCACCGACGTCCTCTTCCGGACCGCGCTCGACGCGATCGTGGGAATCGACATCAACGGGCGGATCACCACCTGGAACCCGGCCGCCGAGCGCCTGTTCGGCTGGACGGCCCAGGAGGCCCTTGGTGCCGATCTGGCGGAGCTGCTGATCCCCACCCGCATGCAGGGCGCGCACGAGAAGGCGGTCTCCGCGTACCTGCGGACGGGCATCGGCAGGGTGATGGGCCGCCGGGTAGAGCTGCCCGCACGGCGCAAGCGCGGTGGGGCCATCCTCGTCGAGGTCTCGCTGGCCGACACCTCTGACACGGGGCGCCGGGAGCTGTTCGCGTTCATGCGCGACATCACGGAAGCGCGCCTCAAGGACACTCGCCTGGCCGAGGTCGCGCGCCTGCCCGACGAGAACCCGAGCCCCGTGCTGCGGGTCGCCTGGAACGGCGAGGTCCTGTACGCGAACCCGTCCGGCCAGAAGCTGGCACCGCGGCTGCTTGTTCCGCGCGACTGGCGGCATACGATCGCTGCCGCCATCGAATCCGGCGAGCGCTCCGAGCTGGTCGCCGTCAACGGCGGGCGCGTGTTCTCGCTCACAGTCACCCCGGTCACCGAGGCGCGCTACGCCAACCTGTACGGCCGCGACGTGACGGACCAGGGGATCGCGGAGGCCGAGATCCGGGCCGGTGAGACCGCGCTGCGCCAGCTGTACGAGATCACCTCGGATGCCCGCCTCGACTTCAGCGACAAGGTCAACCGCTTGCTCGACCTGATGGCCGACCGCTTCGGCATGGGCACCGGCAGCCTCAGCCGGGTGACCCCCGAGGGCTTCGAGGTGCTGGAAGTCCACGCCTTCGACGGCATCGTGCGGCGCGGCCAGGTCACGGCATACGACCAGGCGTTGGGCGCCGAGGTCCTGCGGACCGGCGAGGTGGTATCCCTGCCGCGCATCTCAGCCACCCGGTTCCGACGCCACCATGCCCGCGCGCACGACGGCCTGAACGCCTTCGTCGGCGTTCCGGTGGTGATGGCCGGGCAGATCTTCGGCGTGCTCGCGTTCAGCAGCCCCAAGGCCCGACGAACAGCGTTCCGCCCATCCGACGTGGAGTTCCTGCGCCTGATCGCCCGCTGGGTGGGCGGCGAGCTCGAGCGCGAGTCGATCGCGTCCGACCTCGCCATCGCCAACGACGAGCTGCTGCACACGGCCCGGCGCGCCGGCGACCTGGCGGCCGAGGCGCAGTCCGCAAGCCAGGCCAAGAGCGAGTTCCTCGCGGCGATGAGCCACGAGCTGCGCACGCCGCTGCACGGGATCATCGGCACCATCGACCTCCTGCTCGACCAGGAGTCGAGCCCAACGTCACGCGGCCGCCTCGACATGCTGGCCCGCTCCGCCGAGCGCCTCCTCGACACCGTCAACGAGGTGCTCGACTTCTCCAAGGTGGAGGCCGGCCGCATCGATCTCGAGCGCGCCGACGTCGATGTCCGCAGCCTCCTCGGGGAGGTGGTCGCGCTCCATGCCGCCACCGCGGCCGATCGCGGCCTGGTGCTGGACCTCGAGCTCGACGGCTCGATCCCCCCGCTGGTCGCGCTCGACCCTGGCCGGGTGACGCAGGTCGTCGGCAACCTGGTCGGCAACGCGGTCAAGTTCACCGCCGGCGGCGGCATCCGCCTGCGGGCGGGCTACGCGGACGGCGCCCTCGTCGTCGAGGTGATCGACACGGGCATCGGCATGGACGAGACGACCGTCCGCTCGCTCTTCAGGCCGTTCTTCCAGGCCGACGCCTCCACTGCGCGCCGGTACGGCGGGACGGGCCTCGGCCTGGCGATCGCGCATGGCCTGGTGAGGGCGATGGGCGGCGACCTGTCGGCGTTCAGCAAGCTTGGCGAGGGGACCCGGATGGTGCTGGTCCTGCCGCCCCTGTCCGACGATGTCCGCGTCGCGGACCGGCGCCCGATCATGGCCATCAACCGCGTGACCGATCGCCGTGCCGGCCTGGCCGGCGGCGCGCTGACGGGCGCCGCCGGCGGGTCGTCCCTCCATGTCCTGCGGGCACCGGAACACGAGCCCGCCGCACGCAGCGGGCCGCCCCGCGTCCTCGTCGTGGACGACGATCCCGCCGGACGGACGATCGCGGTCACGATGCTCGTCGCGATGGGGTGCGTCGTGGAGACCGCATCCGACGGCGGCGAGGCGGTGACGCGCCTGCTCACAGCCGATCCCGCGGAGGTCCCCGAGCTGGTGCTGATGGACCTGCATCTGCCGGGGCGCGACGGCTGGACGGCCACCCGCGAGATCCGCGCCCGCGCCTCGGGCCGCGCGGCGACGGTGCCGATCGTCGCGGTCTCCGCCGACGCGTTCGAGGACTCCCGGCGCCGGTGCACCGAGGCCGGGATGGACGGCCACCTCGCGAAGCCGTTCCGCGCGGTGGACCTGCGGCGGATCGTCGCGCTCTGGTGCGGCCTGCCCGAGGAGCCCCGGACCGCCCCGACGGGCGGCGGCCAGCCCGGGACCTCGCCGGTGCCCGGCTTCGCCTTCCGCTCTGCCGCGATGCTCACCACGCACGCGTTCACCGGCGCCGGCTCCGATGTGCACGTGCCGGGAGTCGGCATCCGGGTCCTCGGGCCGGAAGCCGTGGCCGACATGCCGGCGGTCATCCGTGAAGCGCTCGAGAGCGGCGGACCCCGCCGGGCGCTCGAGTTCGCCTCGCTGCTCCTCGAGTCGAGCGACGAAGCCGTCGCAGGGGTCCTGGCGGCCCTCGCAGAGGGCAGGGTTGCCGATGCCGGCGAGCTCGCCCACCGGCTGCGTGGCTCGGCGGCTGCATTCGGGGCCGACGACCTTGCCATCGTCGCCCGTACCATCGAGCATGCGGCCGACACCCGGCGCAGCAGCACCTATCTCGCCCGACTCTCGGACCGCCTGCGGATGGAGCATGCGACCGCGAGGGAGCGACTCATCGACATCCGGGATCGGCTCACCGTGGAGGCCGTCGTCTAGTGGTCCGCATCCTCGTTGCCGACGACGATCCGTTCGGACGGCGATACCTCGAGACCGTGCTTGCGGATGCGGGCTGGACGGTGGTGGCCGTCGCGGACGGCCTGGCCGCCTGGGAGGCGTTCCGGTATGCGGTCCCCTCGTTCGACGTGGTGCTGACCGACGTCCGGATGCCGGGCCTCACCGGGATCGAGCTGATCGAGCGGATCCGCGAGGAGGACCAGCGGATCGCGGTCATCGCCATCTCGATGCTCGGCTCGGACACGCAGATCCTGGCGGGCCTCGAAGCCGGGGCGGACGACTATCTCACCAAGCCCCTCAGCGGCCCTGTCCTGCTGGCGAAGGTCCGTGTGGCGCTGCGCCGGGCCGACCCTCTCGCGGTGTCCGGCGAGGCGCCGATGGTCGTCGGCGACATCCGCCTCGATCCCACGGCGCGCACGCTCACCCGCGATGGCGCGTCGATCGCGCTGACCCGGACCGAGCTCGGGGTGGTGGAGTACCTGATGCGCAACGCAGGCCGGATCGTGTCACCGGCCCAGATCCTCTCGGCTGTCTGGGGCGAGGCGTACGAGCTGGAGAACGAGGTGCTCCGGACGGCCATCAAGCGGGCGCGGCGCAAGCTGGGCGATGGCGACGGGCAGGAGATCATCCGCACGCACATCGGGCTCGGCTACAGCATCGGCTACGGCGCCTGAGCCTGCCACGCGGCAGGCGCAGCGGGTCTGTCACGCCTCGCGGAATCTACGCAATCCTTGGTAGACGGCGGGCCTACGATTCAGATATCTCCAACGAGATGGAGAAGCGCCCGTCCTTCCCCCCAGGCCGGGCGCTTCTCTATTGTGGCGCCGTCGGCGGCCCCGGCCAGCGGGCCGCCAGTGCTAGGCTCGCGTCGCGCGGGCCGACCCGGGATGGTCCGCACCAGACCCGGAGCTCTCCCATGGCAACCCTCGCGCTCGACCAGTTCGACGTCCTCTCGTTCGACTGCTACGGAACCCTGATCGACTGGGAGGCCGGGATCCTGGCCGCGCTCCGGACGATCCTCGCCGCCCGCGGAGTCGATGCCCCCGACGACGCGCTGCTCGAGCGGTATGCGCTCGCTGAAGCGGCCGCGGAGGAGGGACCGTACCTGCGATACCGCGAGGTCCTGGCCCATTCCGCGGACGTGACCGCCCGCGAGCTCGGGGTGGAGCCGACGCCCGGCGAGCTCGCCGTGTTCGGCGGCAGCGTCGCCGACTGGCCCGCCTTCCCGGATTCCGCGGCCGCCCTGGCCCGCCTCGCCGGCCGATACCGGCTCGCCATCCTGACCAACTGCGACGACGACCTGTTCGCGGCCTCCAACCGCCGCCTGGGCGTCACCTTCGACGAGGTCGTGACGGCCCAGCAGGTCGGCGGCTACAAGCCCGGCCTGCGCAACTTCGAGATCCTCCTCGGGCGCGTCGGCGCGCCGCGCGAGCGGGTGCTGCACGTGGCGCAGAGCCTGTTCCACGATCACGTCCCGGCCAGGCAGATGGGCCTCTCGACGGTCTGGATCAACCGCCGTCACGACCGCCCGGGCAGCGGGGCGACGCCGCCCGCGGCTGCCACGCCGGACCTCACGGTGCCGTCGATGGAGGCCTTTGCCGACCTGGTCGCGGAGGCGTTCCGCAACTAGCGTCGCGCCCGGCCACCGGCCGCGTCGCGAGGGGTGCCCGCCCGACGTCGGCGGGCCGCCGGCGGGGGCCCGTCAACGGCTCGGACGTGGGGGTGCAACCGTCACCCGGTGGGCGGCCGAACGGCCCGAACTTGCCGCCGGGCCCACGCTTCGGGGTATTCCCCGATGGCCCGCACGCCTGGCACGGCCGACCGTTCCAGTGGAGGCAGTCATGGTGCGCCCGGATCGTCGCGCCCGGCTCCACCGCCCCGACGGTTCGGGGATTGTCACTGTGGGCATCGACACTGAGGTCCTTCCGGCCATGAACCTCGTGCAGCGCGCAAACGATCTCAGCTTGCGCTCCAAGCTGCTGCTCCTCGCCGCTGTGCTGATCGTGTTCACGATCGTCACCGCCTTCGGGTGGTTGTTCACCATCTCCCAGGTGCATGACCAGGCCGACGAGCTTGCGACCGTGTCGGTTGACCCGCTGGCCAGGCTCGCAACGGCGAAGGGAGCCTTCCTCGAGGATTCGAGCGCGCTGGACCACCTCGTCATCGCCACGGACGATGCCACCCGCAGCAACTGGGCGGCGAAGGTGGGCAGTGGCGATGCCGCCGTCGATGCCGGGCTGGCGACCGTGGAACCGTACCTCGCCACCCCCGAGGAGACCGCGGCCTTCGCGGACATCAAGATGTCGCTGGCTGCCTACCGCGCCGGCCGGGCCGATGTTGCCGCCAAGGCCGCCGCCGGCTCCCCGGCCGAGGCGGCCGCGCTCCTCACGAGCCAGGTGGATCCGTCCGTCGCGATCATCGGCCCGGGCTTCGACACGCTCATCGCCGGTCGGACGGCAACCGCCGCCGCATCCGGCGAGGAGATCACGGGCCTGTACAACGGCTCGCGCTTCTGGGCGATCCTCGCGATCGTCGCGGCGATCGTCAACGGCATGCTCTTCGCCCTGTTCGTCGCCTGGTGGAGCCTGCGGGGCATCAAGGAGGTCCAGCGGGTCCTCGGCGACCTCGCCGAGCGCGCCCTGTCCCTGATGGACGAGGGACTGCAGCGCTTGCGCGACGGGGACCTGACCTACGCCATCCACCCCGACACGCCGCGGATCGAGCGCTACGCGAAGGACGAGATCGGCCAGACCGCGGCCTACACGAACATGATCCGCGACAAGGTCCTCACGGCGGCCGAGGCCTACAACGCGGCGGTGGCAGGCCTTGCGGGCACCATCACCGAGGTGCAGGAGGCCGCGGTCTCGGTCACGGTGACCTCGGGCCAGCTGAATCGGGCGGCCACCCAGTCCGGGATGGCGACCGAGCAGGTTGCGACGACGATCGGCCAGGTCGCCACGGGCGCCTCGGACCAGGCGCGCTCGGCAAGCGAGACGGACGTCGCCGTCAAACAGCTCTCGACGCTGATCACCTCGGTCGGCAATGGGGCGGCGGAGACGTCGGTTTCGGTCACCCGCAGCCTCGACGCCGTGGGCCGGATGCAGACCGCCATGACGGCCTCGGACCGGGCCGCGGACGAGCTCAGGCCCGCCAACGAGCGTGCCGCTGCCGCCCTCGTGAAGGTCACC
>JBAXFC010000186.1:0-7036 GCA_037140135.1 Chloroflexota bacterium | reverse complement strand
CCGTCAACCTGCACGCCGTGCTGCCGAGGAACACGTTCCCCGCCAGCACGGCGTGCAGGTTGACGGTGTCGAGCAGGGCGACGACCACGAGGCCCGCGGTGCCGGCCAGCGATCCCGCCGCCAGCACCGAGGCGGTGGCGAAGAACGGGAACAGGTAGCGCTCGTGGACGCGCGTCGGCAGGACGAAGAACGCGAGGGCAAGGATCGTGAAGGCGAGCAGGATGGGCACGATCCCCTCGCGGACCAGCAGGCCGCCCGCGACCAGCGCCCCGACCGCCACCAGGAGCACGGCGCCCACGGTCGCCGCGGAGAGCCCGCCCGCCACGACCAGCGAGTCCGGCTGCCAGTTGCCGGTCGCGCCGCCCAGCACCGAGGCGAGGCTGGGCGAGCCGGCCAGCGCCCAGCCGTTGAAGGCGTTCGCCGTGAGCACGCTGAATTCGGACCCCAGGTACCCGAACAGCCCCAGCAGCCCGGCGACGTTGCCGATGACCGGTATGCCGGCCAGCGATGCCGGCGCGTGCCGGCCGATGTCGAAGGGGAGGAGCACGAGGATCGCGACCAGGCCCGCGAGAACCGCGGAGCTGGCCAGGCGTCGCGGTCCCTGGTCCTCGAGGATCCCGCCGAGGAGCGCATCGAGGCGCCCCATCCGGACACCGAGCCGCGGCCGCGGACCGGAGCCGCGACGGACGAGGTGCCGCCGGACGAGGACGGGGAGCACGACGCCCAGCACGATCGCGTACTGGGGCTTGACGAGCACCGCCAGCAGCGCCGTGGCAAGCGCGGCCTCACTCCAGCCATCGACGAGCAGGAGCAGCGCGGCGAGCGCGACCATCGTGCCCACTGCATCCACCTGGCCCCACAGGGCGGAGTCGTACCAGGCCACCGGGAGGAACAGGAGGAGTGCTGCCGCCACGAGCCCCGTCCGCGTGTCCCGCCACCGGCGGGCGAGGGCGTAGACCAGCGCGGCGATCCCGATGTCGGCGAGCATCGCCGGGACCTTGAGCAGCCCCGGATTGCCGATGAGCCCGATGACCCACAGGACGTACAGGTAGCCCGGCGGGTAGTTGGCCGTTGGCGTTGACGTGTAGAACCCTCCCGGCCCGCTGGCCGCCAGCGAGGTCGCCCACCGCCAGAAGAGGCCGATGTCGGACGCGTAGCCCTGGCCCGGGAACAGGACGAAGGCGAGCGCCAGCCGCAGCGCGAGGCCCCCTCCGAGGAGGACGAGCAGGGCACGGTGGTGCCGGAGGGCTGTCATGGCGACAGCATCGGTCATCCGCCCTGCGGACACATGACAGCCCGTAGACTCCGGTCCGATGGGCATTGCCGACGCACCCTGGGTCCAGCCGCAGGATCGTGCAGCCTGGCGTGCGTGGCTCGAGGCCAACCATGCGACCGTCCGGGGCGTCTGGCTCGTCACCTGGCGCGCTGGGTTCGGGCCCGTGCTCGCCTACGAGGATGCCGTCGAGGAGGCTCTCTGCTTCGGCTGGGTAGACGGCCAGGCCGGCCGTGTGGACGACCAGCACCGCAAGCTCTACGTCGCCCGCCGAAACCCCCGGAGCAGCTGGGCGCGCAGCAATCGCGAGCGGGTGGAGCGGCTGACGGCGGCCGGGCTGATGGCCGAGGCGGGCCTCGCGGCCGTCGAGCGGGCCAGGGCAGATGGCACCTGGACGATGCTCGAGGACGCGGAGAACCTCGTGGTTCCGCCCGATCTCGCCGCGGCGCTGGCGGCGGTCCCGGCCGCGGACGAGGGCTGGAGTGCCTGCTCGCCGTCGGGGCGCAGGATGCTGCTCGAGTGGATCCGCCAGGCGAAGCGCCCGGAGACCCGTGCAACCCGGATCGGGACCATCGCCGGATGCGCGGGCCATGGGGAGCTGCCGCCGCCCCTCCGTCCGAGGGAGCGGCCCCGGACATGAAGCGGCGCGAGCGCGGGGTGCTACTTGATCGGGGTGCCGTCGGTCCCCAGCACGTACCACTTGCCACCGAGCGCCTGGCCGGCCGTGTCGCCTGCGGCCTTGTCGCCGGCGAAGTAGTAGAGCGGGTGGCCGTAGAAGGTGACCTGGGCACTGCCGTCGTCGCGGGTGATCGTCGCGAAGTCCTCCGCGTCGAGGCCCGTGCCGAGGGTCGGGGCGCCGCCGCCGGCGAGGGCGGGCCAGTTGGCGAGGCAGTCGCCGGTGCAGGCGGACTTGCCGTTCGCGTCGGGCATGAACATGTAGAGGGTCATGCCCTTGGCGTCGACGAGGACCTTGCCCAGGCCGGTGTCACCGATCGCGAGCGAGGGCCCGGCGGCGGCCGGGGGAGCGGCCGACGGAGCGGCCGACGCGGTGGCGGCGCCGACCATGTTGCCCTTGGCATCGAGCACGTACCACTTGCCGCCAAGGCCCTGGCCCTTGAGGTCGCCCGGGGCCTGGTCGCCCGCGAAGTAGTAGAGCGGGTGGCCGTAGAACGTGACCTGCGTCGTGCCGTCGGTCCTGGCCGCGGTCCCGAAGTCGGCCGTGTCGAGGCCGTCGCCCACCGTGGGTGTCCCGGCGGCGACCAGGGCCGGCCAGTTGGCCGCGCACTTGTCGTAGCACGTCGGGGCACCCGTTCCGTCGGGCGTGAACAGGTAGAGCGTCTTGCCGGCCCCGTCCACGACGATGTCGCCGAGGGAGCTGTTGGCCACGGCGGCCGTGACGGCGGACGTTGTTCCGTGGCCGTAGCCACCGCCTGCCGAGGA
Organism: Chloroflexota bacterium; assembly: GCA_037140135.1. GTDB lineage: Bacteria > Chloroflexota > Limnocylindria > Limnocylindrales > CSP1-4 > CAIXZV01. The sequence continues at coordinate 4,323 of JBAXFC010000186.1, read as the reverse complement.
TGGCGCGGCCGTCGCGGGTGCGGAAGTGGCCGTGACACCGGCGACCGCGGCGGTGCCGCCGCCGCTGCATGCCGCGAGGAGCACCGCGAGGCCGATGAGGGCGCCGGCGGCGGCGAGCTGGTTGCGCATCTTGATCACCTTCGGGGGTCCCAGGATTGGACACAGGCCAGTACGCCGCCGTCGGGGTGCCGGTTTTGCGACCGCGGACCGCAGACGCAGCGCTGGAGGCGGCGGGCCCCGACGCCGGCGCCCCCGTCAGTCTCGGGGGTGACATCGCGACCGCCGGGCGGGCCCCCGCCGGCTGCCGGCGCATCGCGATCGCGGAGGACAGCCGCGTCGATCCGGAAGCCGCCCAGGACGCGGAGGTCATCGCCATCCCGACGGGCGCCGTCGCCACCTCGAGCATCACGGTCCGCCGCTGGCGCGCCGCGGACGGCACGACCCGCCACCACATCATCGACCCGGGACCGCGCGCCGGCCGCGGCTCCGTGGCGCCCTGCGACCGTGGCCGCCGGCACCTGCGAGGATGCGAACGCCGCGTGGACCGCCGCGCTCGTCCTGGGCGATGACGCGCCCGCGTGGCTTGCTGCAACCGGGCTTGCCCGGCACTCGTCGGGCCGGCGCCGTAATCCCTTCGCAAGGATCCCCCGGCAAGACTGCAGCCAGATCGTTCCACGCGGGTCCGGAGCCCGGGACTCCATGCCTGCCGAGCCCAGGGAGGCACCACCCGATGTTCGACCAGGTCCTCTGGTTCGCCACCCGAGGCGCCGGCGCCGCCTCGCTGCTGTTCCTCACCGCGAGTGTCAGCCTCGGTCCGGTCACCGTGACCCGGTTCGCTGCCGCCGGCGGGCCGCGCTTGTTCAGCGACGAGCTGTACCGGCGCATCCTTCCCCGTGGCACCATCGGTGCTGCCGCGCAGGCGTCCCGCCTGCCGGTCCGGTAGGAGGCGGAGCACGATGCGGATCCTTGTGGCCGAGGACGACGCTGGCCTGCGCGAGGTCCTCGCCCTCGGGCTCACCGATGCCGGGTATCACGTGGACACGGTCGAGCGCGGTGACGACGCCATCGACCAGCTCACCTGGTACGAGTACGACGTGGCCGTCATCGACTGGCGGATGCCGGGTGCCGAGGGGATCGACGTGGTCGCCTGGGCCCGCAGGCACGACCGTCCCACGGCGCTCCTGATGCTGACGGCCCGCGACGCCCCTGCCGACCGCATCCGCGGCCTGGACACCGGCGCCGACGACTACCTGGTCAAGCCCTTCGACTTCGGCGAGCTGCTGGCCCGGGTGCGTGCCCTGCAGCGTCGGCCGCGCGGCGTGGACCAGCCCGTCCTGCACGTGGGCGGCCTCGCCCTCGATCCGCTCACCCGCCAGGTCATCGCCGATGGCCGCGAGATCGCCCTCACCGCCACCGAGTACCGCATCCTCGAGCTCCTGATGCGCAGGGTGCCGGCCATCGTGGATCGCAAGTCGATCGCCGAGCATGCCTGGGCCGATGAGACCGATCCGCTCGGCAGCAACGCCATCGACGTCCAGTTGAGCCGGCTGCGATCCAAGCTGCCGGACGCCGGGATCCGCATCGTGACCGTGCGCGGTGCGGGTTACCGGATCGAGGCCGGATGACGATGGCGCACGTGCCGGCCGTCCGCCGCCAATCGATCAGGGTCGCCCTCTCCGCGACCCTCGTGGTCGCGATCGTCTACGTCCTGATCGGCGCGTCCGTCGTGTTCCTGGTCACCGGGATCCTCCTGGACCAGGGGGACCGGCGACTGATCGGGGCCCTCGACCGGGTCCCGCCCGACGGCACGATCGGCGGCAGCGGCGGCATGCCCGTCGATCTGCCCAACGCAGGCCACGATCCCGGACGCCCGTACGACGCCCCGTTCCTGCTCTGGCTCGTGGCCGCGGACGGCACCGTCAGCGCCTCCACGTCCACGCCGGCCTTGCCGGCGGAGCTTGTCAGCGTCACCAGGCCGGTCACGGCGACCATCGACGGGACCCCGATGCGGGTTGCGGGCGAGGACACCGCCAGCGGCCGGATGGTGATCGCCCAGCAGATGCTCCCGGTCACCGACGCCCAGGGCACGATCATCCTGGGCGAGCTGCTGATCGCCCCGTTCCTGCTGGTCGCCATGTTCATCGGCGCGTTCGTGATCGGGAGCCGGGTTGCCGCGCCCATCGAGGCGGCCCGCCGCCGCCAGCTGGACTTCACGGCTGACGCCTCCCACGAGCTGCGCACGCCGCTCGCGGTGATCGAGGCCAACACCACGCTCGCGCTCGCCGCCGAGCGCGACGCGACCTGGTATCGCACGGCCTTCGTGCGCGTGGACCGGGAATCGAAGCGGATGCGGCGCCTCCTCGAGGACATGCTCTGGCTCGCCCGCTTCGACGCCGCCAGCGAGCCGCCGGCCAGCGACTCGGTGGATCTCGGGATCCTCGCGACCAACGCGGCGGACCGGTTCGGCGTGATCGCCGAGACCCGCAGGCTGCGCCTCGACGTCCACGTTCCGGAGGGGCCGGTCCTCGTCGCGGCTTCGCCGGACCTCGTGGACCGGCTGGTCGGCGTGCTCGTGGACAACGCCTGCAAGTACGCGCCCGAGGGCGGCTCCGTGGACGTGACCGTCACCGTGGACGGGTCTCGGGCGATGGTCACCGTGGATGACTCGGGCCCCGGCATCCCACCCGACGAGGTGGACCGGATCTTCGACCGCTTCCACCGCTCGGTCACCACGTCCTCCGAGGCGGGCGGCGCGGGCCTCGGGCTCGCGATCGGCGATGCGATCGTGCGCGCGACGGGCGGCCGCTGGACCGTGGCCACCGCACCGGCCGGCGGGGCCCGGTTCACGGTCACCTGGAGTCGCGTCGCGGCCTCCTGATCCGTAACCGGAACGAAAGGGCCCCGAGCCGAGACTCCGGGCCATGGATACCAACCTCACCCGCCACCTCCAGTGCATTCCGGCCCAGCCGGAAGCCCCTGGCCTTCCCGCCCGGCTCAGCCGAGAGGTCCTGACGTTCGCCGCGATCGGGGTCGTGAGCACGGCGGCCTACGCCCTCCTGTACGTCGCGCTCCGCTCCGTCATGGACGCGGTCCCGGCCAACGCCGCCGCGCTCGTCATCACCGCGATCGGCAACACGGAGGCCAACCGCCGGTTCACCTTCGACGTCCGGGGCCGCGGCTCCATGGTCCGCGACCAGTTCGGCGGCCTGGTCGCCCTCGCCGTCGCCCTCGCGATCACCACGGCCTCGGTGAACCTGCTGGCGGCGCTCGTCCCCGGTGCGCCCCGGATCCTCGAGCTCGGTGTGCTGGTCACCGCCAACGCCCTTGCCACGATCGCCCGGTTCGTCCTGCTTCGCACGTGGATCGCCGGCGCCCGGCGGCCCCTCCCTGCCCATGCGGCAGCCACCCAGCCCAAGGAGTGACGTCGTGACCGCCACCAGCCCCTCCGGCCTGCTCGACCGCGCGCGCGCCCGCGCCGTCAGTCGAGCCCGCGCCACCGAGGACACCTGGGTCCTGCCCGCGACCGCGGCGATCCTCGTCTTCACGGCGTTGCTCTACATCGTCAACCTGACGGTCAGCGGCTACGCCAACGTCTTCTACTCCGGCGCCGCCTGGGCTGCGTCCCAGAGCTGGTCCGCCTGGTTCATGGGCTCCATCGACCCGGCCAACTTCATCACCGTGGACAAGCCGCCGCTTGCGACGATGGTGATGGGGCTCTCGGTCCGCCTGTTCGGCCTGAGCTCCGCGTCCATCCTGCTGCCCGAGGCGCTGATGGGCGTGGCGACGGTGGCGCTCGTCATGGCGACGGTCCGCCGCACGTTCGGCGGCGCAGCCTCCATCATCGCGGGTCTGGTGACGGCGCTGACTCCGGCTGCCGTCCTGATGTTCCGCTACAACAACCCCGACGCCCTGCTGACCCTGCTGCTGGCGGGTGCGGCCTACACCTTCATCCGGGCACTCGAGTCCGACAAGGTGCGCTGGCTGGCGGTGACGGGCATCCTCGTGGGCCTCGCGTTCGAGACCAAGCTGCTGCAGGCGTTCCTGGTGCTGCCGGCCTTCGCCATCGTCTACGCCATCGCCGGTCGCGGCTCCTGGCGCCGCCGCCTGGTGGGCCTCACCGTGTCGGCCGTCGCCGTCATCGGCGCCTCCTCGTGGTGGATCATCCCGATGACCTTGCTGCCGGCTTCTGCCCGCGCCTTCGTGGGCGGGGCGACGGACGGCACCGCGCTCAACCTGGTCCTGGGCTACAACGGCCTGTTCCGCATCCTCGGCGGGGGCGTCCATGCCGACGACGGAGAAGACGCCCTCGCCGAGGATGCGGAA
>JBAXFC010000185.1:0-7064 GCA_037140135.1 Chloroflexota bacterium | reverse complement strand
GCGGCAGCGTCGACCTCACGCTGCTCGACGCCAGGGTCGACGAGCTCCGCCAGGAGATCCGGTTGGGCTATGGCGCGCCGACGCCAAAGCCCGAGTCCGCACCGGACCTCCTTCCCGCGATCCACAAGTTGGAAGCGCTCGACGCCTCGTTCGCCGACCAGGCGAGGACGGCGTCGACGATCGAGACAGCCTTGGTCGAGGGCTCCGATTTCAGGGGCACCGCTCTCGTCGAGAGCGTGCTCTTCGACGGGCTCCTCCGGCGCCTCGGACGACGGCATCGGGCCGCCGATGTCGGGGTCGCCGTGCGCGAGGCGCGGGCCGCCGGCATCCGCTCGGTCTCCGTGGACCTGCTCTACGACGTCCCCGGCCAGGACCTCGAGTCGTGGGGTGCCACGCTCGAAGCCGCGCTGGGCCTCTCGGTGGACCATGTATCCGCGTACGCCCTCACGCTCGACGATCCCGCCGCGGAGGGGCTGACGGGACCGACCGGCGATCATCTCCCCACGCGCCCCGGCGCCCGACGCTGGCGCGAGGCGGCGGTCCGCGACCAGGACGACGACCTCGCGGCCGAGCTGTACGTGCTTGCGGTGGAGCGGCTGGGCGCGGCCGGCTACCGCGGCTACGAGATCAGCAACTGGGGCCGGCCCGGCCACGAGAGCCGGCACAACCTCGTCTACTGGCAGCGCCGTCCGCACGAGGCGGTGGGGACCGGGGCCCACGCGTTCGACGGGGTGGTCCGGCGCTGGAACGCCGCCCGCCTCGAGGGCTACCTCGCCGCGCTTGCCCCAACCGACGGCTCGGCGCCGTCGCTTCCTCCGGGCGGCGCCGACATCACGGACGAGGAGGGAGCCGAGGCCGAGGCCGTGATCCTCGCACTGCGCTTGGACTCGGGGCTTTCGCTCGCTGACGCGGAGCGCGGGCCGCTCGCCCCGCACCTCGACTGGGCGCTGGACGCGGGCCTGCTCGAGCGTGCCGGCGCCCCAGGTGCCGAGCTGGTCAGCCTGACGACGAGCGGCCGCCTCCTCTCCAACGAGCTGTTCGCCCGACTGGTCTGATCCCGCTGGGCACCTCCTGCTTCCGGGTGCGTTGACACTCTCGAGGGTCGATTGCTAGACTTCCCGCAACGCAGTTAGCACTCGCCACATGAGAGTGCTAACCATTGCCGGAGGTGCTGAATGGCGCGAGCCCGTCGCTCCAGCGGCCCCCTGGATTTTCGCTCCCAGGCGATCCTTCGGGCCGTCATCGAGGAATACGTCACCACCGCGGCGCCAGTCGGCAGCCATGCCCTCGTGGCGCGCTACCGGTTGGGCGTGTCCAGCGCCACCGTCCGCTCCGTGCTGGCAGAGCTCGAGATGGCCGGCCTGCTGATGCACCCGCACACGTCCGCGGGTCGCGTCCCCACCGAGCACGGCTACCGCTACTACGTGGAGTCCATCGTGGACTCCGTGCCGCTGCCCCCCGTGGAGCAGCTGATGATCCGCCACCAGTTCGGGCAGGTGGAGTACGCGAGCGAGCACTGGTTCCGCCTCGCCGCCACCACGCTCGCCTCGGTGACCCGCGCCGCCGGACTGGCCACGCCGGCCAAGCCCCTGTCCGCGCACCTGCGCCGCCTCGACCTCGTCTCCATCTCGGACCGGCTGGCCAGCCTGATCCTCGTCCTGCGCGAGGGTGCGCTGCGCCAGGTCCTCGTGACGCTGGATCGCCCCGTTGACCAGGACGAGCTCTCCGCCGTTGCCAACCGCCTCAACGAGCTGCTCGACGGGACGACAGCCCACGCGGCCGCCGCGGCCATGGCCACCGTCGATGGCGAGGATCCCGCGACAGACCTCCACCGCAAGGTGGGTGAGCGCGTCGTGCGCTCGCTCCAGGAGTTCGACGGGGCAGCCATCGAGGAGCTGTTCAGCGACGGCCTGCTCAACGTGATGGCCGCCCCGGAGTTCGCCCAGAGCGAGAAGCTCCGCCGGGTCTTCGCGGCGCTCGAGAACCGGGCCTACCTCGCCTCGCTGATCGGCGGGGTGGCCGGATCCGGCCGGGTCTGCGTCTTCATCGGCTCGGAGAACCCGGCCGAGGAGATGGCGGACGTCTCCCTTGTCCTCGCTCCCTACGGCCATCCGGGCCGAGCGGTGGGCGTCGTGGGCGTGCTCGGCCCCACGCGCATGGCCTATCCCCAGGCCATCGGCACCGTGCGTTTCGTCTCCGGGCTCATGAACGAGCTGATCGACCACCTCTATGCCTGACAACGACCCCCTGATGCGGCCACGCCGCCCTTCCCTGCCCCGGGTCCGCCGCGCCGAGTCGCCCGGGGAGCCGGTCGTCGTGGACAGCAAGAAGCTCAAGGCGCTGGCCGAGCAGCTCAAGGCCACCGCGGCCGAGCGCGACGCCGCCCGCACCGAGCGCGACGAGATCGCCGGCCAGGCCGAGGAGCTGGTGGCCAAGGTGGACGAGTACGTCCTGGCCCTCCAGCGGGAGCGCGCGGAGTTCGTCAACTTCAAGCGCCGCACCGCGGACGAGCGCCAGCGCGACATGGGCCTCGCGGGCGTGGACCTGATCGGCAAGGTCCTCAACCTCGCCGACGACTTCGACCGCGCCATCGAGACCCGTCCCGCCGACATGGAGGGCAACGCCTGGATCGAGGGGATCGCCGCCATCGACCGCAAGCTGCGCCTGCTCCTCGAGAGCGAGGGCGTGCACCAGGTGGATGCGAACCCCGGGATGGCCTTCGATCCCCGCGAGCACGAGGCCGTCACCACCGTGCCCGGCACCGGCCGCCCGGAGAACGAGATCGTGGGCGAGATCCGGCGCGGCTACCGCCTGCGGGACCGGCTGATCCGCCCGGCCCTCGTGGCCGTCGCCGCCGCCCCGGACCCGGAACCCGACGCGGGAGCCGAACCAGTCAACTGACACCGACCCTTCATCCCCTTCGAGCTTCTTCGAACCCTTCCACCAGGAGTTCCCGCAAATGGGCAAGATCATCGGCATCGACCTCGGGACGACGAACAGCGTCGTCGCGGTGATGGAGGGCGGCGAGCCCACCGTCATCCCCTCCTCCGAAGGCAACCGCACCGTCCCGTCGGTCGTCGGCTTCCCCAAGACCGGCGAGCGCGTGGTCGGCCAGCTGGCCAAGCGCCAGGCCGTCACCAACCCGACCAACACCGTCTACTCGATCAAGCGCTTCATGGGCCGACGCTGGGACGATCCCGAGGTCCAGCGCTCCAAGGGCTTCGTGCCGTACACCGTGGAGAAGGACTCCAAGTCGGACGGCATCCGCGTCGCTGTCGGCGACGGCCACTACACGCCGCCCGAGATCAGCGCGATGGTCCTCCAGAAGCTCAAGGCGGACGCCGAGGCGTACCTGGGCGAGAAGGTGACCGAGGCGGTCATCACCGTCCCGGCCTACTTCGACGACACCCAGCGCCAGGCGACCAAGGACGCGGGCCGGATCGCCGGCCTCGAGGTCAAGCGGATCATCAACGAGCCCACGGCCTCGGCGCTCGCGTACGGCCTCGACAAGAAGCACGACGAGAAGATCGCGGTCTACGACCTCGGCGGCGGCACCTTCGACATCTCCATCCTGGAGCTGGGCGAGGGCGTGTTCGAGGTCAAGGCGACCAACGGCGACACCCACCTCGGCGGCGACGACTTCGACCAGCGGGTCATCGACTGGCTGCTGGGCGAGTTCAAGAAGGAACAGGGCATGGACCTCTCGAAGGACCAGCAGGCCCTGCAGCGCCTCAAGGAGGCCGCCGAGAAGGCGAAGATCGAGCTCTCCTCCACCGCCTCGACCGAGATCAACCTGCCGTACATCACGGCGGACGCGACCGGGCCCAAGCACCTCGTGGTCAGTCTGACCCGGGCCAAGCTCGAGTCCCTGGTCGGCGACCTCATCGAGAAGACGAAGAACCCGGTGGTCGCGGCGCTCAAGGATGCGGGCCTCCGCCCGTCCGAGATCGACGAGGTCATCCTCGTCGGCGGCATGACCCGCATGCCGGCGGTCCAGGAGCTGGTCAAGCAGGTGTTCGGCAAGGAGCCGCACCGCGGCGTCAACCCGGACGAGGTCGTCGCCATCGGCGCGGCCATCCAGGCCGGCGTGCTCGGCGGCGAGGTCAAGGATGTCCTCCTGCTCGACGTCACCCCGCTCTCGCTGGGCATCGAGACCCTGGGCGGCGTGATGACCCGCCTCATCGATCGCAACACCACCATCCCGACCAGCAAGTCGCAGGTCTTCTCGACCGCCTCGGACAACCAGTCCCAGGTCGAGATCCACGTCCTCCAGGGCGAGCGCGACTTCGCTGCCGACAACAAGACGCTCGGCCGGTTCATCCTCGACGGGCTGCCGCCCGCGCCCCGCGGCATCCCGCAGGTCGAGGTCACGTTCGACATCGATGCCAACGGCATCCTCGACGTGAAGGCCAAGGACCGCGCCACCGCCAAGGAGCAGCAGGTCCGGATCACGGCATCCTCGATGCTGTCGAAGGACGACGTGGACCGCATGGTCCGCGACGCCGAGTCCCACGCGGACGACGACAAGCGCAAGCGCGAGGAGGTCGAGCTCCGCAACCAGGCGGAGCAGCTGACCTACCAGGCCGAGCGCTCGCTCAAGGACCTTGGCGACAAGGTCTCGTCCGAGGACAAGGCCGCGGTCGAGAGCGGGGTCGAGTCGCTGCGCGAGTCGCTCAAGGGCGCGGACGTGGCGCCGATCAAGAGCGGCATGGACTCGCTCGTGGAGACGCTCCAGAAGATGTCCACCAACGCCTACCAGGCCGCGCAGGCGGCCGGTGCCACGGGCGGCGAGGGGGCCCCGGGGCCGGACGGCGCGTCCGCCGCGGGGGACGAGACGGTCGAAGGGGAGTTCAAGGAGGTCTAGCTCCGGGCTCCGCGTTCCAACGCAGTCACGCAACGGCCCGCCGGCCTCGCCGGCGGGCCGTTCGTCGTCACCGCGGCCGGCACGGACGGACGCGGAAGGACGCAGCCGGGCTCGCCCCGCGCGACGCTGCGAAAACCGGGTTGACCGGGTAAACGCCGTAGCCCACGATGCGCCGAACGCCCGCCAGCGGGGACGGGCATCCGAGGGGTCTGCTGCATGGCAATCGCGCCCATGGCCGGAACCGCCGAGGCAGGTGCTGCCGGCGACAAGGGACTCAAGGGTGGCGCGCTCGGCTTCGTCTCCGGGATCGTCATCGGCGTCGCATCGACGGCGCCCGGCTACAGTCTCGCCGCATCGCTGGGCCTCGTGGCCGCGGCGGTCGGGCTCCAGGCGCCGGCGATCATGATCGTCGCCTTCATCCCGATGCTGTTCATCGCGGCGGCGTACTACTACCTCAACCGCGCCGACCCGGACTGCGGGACCACGTTCTCGTGGGTCACCCGCGCGATGGGTCCGTGGGTGGGCTGGATGGGCGGCTGGGGGATCATCCTTGCCGACATCATCGTCATGGCGAACCTGTCCGAGATCGCCAGCCTCTACACGTTCCAGCTGTTCGGAATCAGCAATGCGCCGTCGTGGGCCGTGCTCGCCATCGGCGTCGCCTGGATCGTGATCATGACCCTGATCACCTGGGTGGGCATCGAGCTCTCCGCCCGGACGCAGGTCGCGCTGCTCGGGATGGAGCTCATCACCCTGCTGGTGTTCTCGGTCATCGCGCTGGTCAAGGTGTACGGCGGCGGCGTGGACGGTGCGGTGATGCCCACGCTGGACTGGTTGAACCCCTTTGCGATAACCGATACGAGCGCGCTGGCGGCCGGCATCCTCGTGGCCATCTTCATCTACTGGGGGTGGGACTCAACGGTCACGGTCAACGAGGAGAGCGAGGACGCGACAGAAGGTCCCGGCAGGGCCGCCCTCGTGGCCACGCTGATCCTGGTCGCCATCTACGTGGTGGTCTCGATTGCCGCGCAGGCCTACCAGGGCGCCGGCTTCCTCTCCGACGAGGCGAACCAGGCCGACGTGCTGGGCGCCCTCGCGACCGCCGTCATGGGCAGCCCGTTCGACAAGCTGCTGATCATCGCGGTCCTCACCTCTGCCGCCGCCTCGACCCAGACCACCATCCTGCCGACGGCACGGACGGTGCTCTCGATGGCGGCCAAGAAGGCGCTGCCGCGCTACTGGGCCCGGATCAACCCGCGATTCCTGACGCCGGGGCCCGCGACGATCTGGATGGGCGTGCTCTCGATCGTCTGGTACGTCGGGCTCAAGCTCGTCTCCGAGAACATCCTGTACGACGCCATCGCGGCGCTCGGCCTGATGATCGCCTTCTACTACGGCCTGACCGGCTACGCCTGCGTCGTCTACTACCGGCGCGAGCTGTTCAAGAGCGTCAAGAACCTGGTGTTCATCGGGATCTTCCCGCTCCTGGGCGGCATCATGCTGACCTGGGTGCTCATCAAGTCGATCATCGACCTCTCCGATCCGGCCAACTCGACCAGCGGCGAGTCGTGGTTCGGGTTTGGCCCGCCCCTGGTGATCGCGACGATCCTCATGCTGGCCGGAGTCGGATTGATGATCGCCCAGCGCGTCCGGTCGCCTGAGTTCTTCCGGCGCCGGCCCGAGGTCGTGGACCCGCACGTGGCCAGGCACGGCGCCAATGTCGCTCCGGCGACGACCGGAGGTGAATGACATGTCTGCACCGATCGTGCTCGGCTTCGACGGCTCGGAGGGATCCCGCTCCGCGCTCGAGATGACCGCGACCATCGCCAAGGCCCTCGATGCCGAGGTCATCGTGGCCTTCGGCTACGCGACCCAGGCCCTCGGCGGTGAGAACCGTGACGAGGAGATGGGCATTCGCGCGGCGGGCCAGACCGTCGCCGAGGAGGCCGCCACCTTCATCCGCGCAGCGGGCATCGCCGTGAGCATCGAGCTGGTCCATGACCGGCCGGCCGCCGGGATCATGGACGTGGCCACCGCCCGCGCTGCCCAGATGATCGTCGTCGGGTCGCGCGGGGAGGGGCCGCTCCTGGGGGCGATCCTGGGCTCCGTGCCCTATCGCCTCGTGCACCTCGCGAAGATCCCGGTGCTGGTGGTGCCACCGCACGAGTAGGAGACAGCGGCTTCGCGTCACCTCTTCGCA
>JBAXFC010000184.1:0-7073 GCA_037140135.1 Chloroflexota bacterium | reverse complement strand
GTCCCGTACCGGACCACGGAGAACGTGATCGACGGGGTTGTCGTCACCTTCTCGGACATCAGCCGGCTCAAGACGCTCGAGGTCCAGGCGGCAGCGGCCCAGGCGGCAGCGGCCCAGGCGGCAGCTCGACCCGACAACGCCACAGGCGGCGACTGATGGGGCATCCTCCCAGCGGACCGCGCGCCGATCCGGGCAGGCGCACGTCCGAAGGGCCCCAGTCCTCCGGACCCGACGACCGGTCGGCGGAGATCGAGCACCTGTACCACGAGCTCCAGGTCCACCAGGTGGAGCTGGAGCAGCAGAACGCGGAGTTGCGGGCCGCGCGGGCCGAGACGGAGGAGGCACTCTCCAACTTCGTCGACCTCTACGACTTCGCGCCCAGCGCCTACCTGACCCTGGACCGCGACGGTGTCATCACCGAGGCGAACCTGGCCGCCACGGCGCTCCTGGGCGTGCCCCGCGTTGCGATCCGCGGCCGCAGGATCGAGGGCTTCGTGGGCGTCGCGGATCGAGCGGTGCTTGCAGCGTTCCTGGCAGAGCTGGCCGGGCAGGTGACCAACACATCGGGCGAGATCCCGGTGGTCGCCCGGGGCCACGAACCCGTGGCCTGCCTGTGGTCCGGCTCCTGCGATCCCGCCACGGGCGCACGCCGGATCGTGATCGTGGACGTCTCCGAGCAGCGCCGCGCCGAGGAGGCCCTGCGTGCCTCGGAGACCCTGTACCGCGGCCTCGTGAACGCCCTGCACGACGGCATGATCGTGTGCGGGCCGGACGGCCGGGTCATCACCTCCAACCCGCGGGCGGCCGACATCCTCGGGCGGACCCAGGACGAGCTGGTCGGGATGACCTCGTTCGGGGCACCCTGGGTTGCGACCGACGAGGACGACATCCCGCTGCCGTCGCTGCTGAGTCCCGTCCAGGTGACCCTGCGAACCCGCCAGCCCGTCCGCGACACCGTGATCGGCCTCGGCGGCGACGGCTGGCACCGGTGGCTCACCATCAGCTGCGAGCCGCTCGCCCTGACCTCCGGGCAGCTCTCGGGCGTGGTGGTCTCGTTCGCGGACATCACCGCCCGCCGGGAGTCGGAGATCGCGCTTGCCGCCTCCGAGCGACGGTACCGCGAGGCCCTCGACGGCATGCTCGAGGCGGTGGTCATCCTCGACCATGACCAGCGCTGCACCTACCTCAATGAGGTTGCGGCGCGCGGCTCGGCCATCGCGCCCCCCGAGGCCTACGGGCGGCAGGTGATGGAGCTGTTCCCTGCGATCGCGGATGGAGAGCTGCCGGCGCGCGCCGCGGCCGGCATGCGCGACAGCCGGCCGGACCGGTTCCTGACCCGGCACACGCTGCCCGACGGGACCGACGGTTGGGCGGAGATCAGCCTGCGTCCAACGCCCGAGGGGCTGTTCGTGCTGGCGGTGGATCGGACCGAGAGCCAGCGCGCGCAGGAGGCGCTCCGGCTCGCCAACGAGCGGCTCATCGACGCCCAGCGGCTCGAGGCGATCGGCCGGCTCGCGGGTGGCGTCGCCCACGACTTCAACAACATCCTCATGGCGATCACCGGAACGGCGGAGCTCCTCGCCCAGTCCCTGGCCGACGACGACGAGCGGCACGCCGACGTCGAGATGATCCTGGACGCCGGCGCCCGGGCGGCCGCCCTCACCCGCCAGCTGCTCGCCTTCGGGCGTCGGCAGCCGCTGCGGCCGACCGCGGTCTCGCTCGAGGCGGCCATCCGGACGCTTGCGTCCCTGCTCCGCCGCACCGTGGGCGAGGATGTCCGCCTGGACCTGGACTTCGAGCGCGGGGTCGCGCCGGTGCTGGTCGATCCCGTGCAGTTCGAGCAGGTGGTCATCAACCTCGTCTTCAACGCCCGCGACGCCATGCCGGACGGCGGATCGCTGGCCATCCGGGTCCGGTCCCGGGAGGTCACGCCCGATGAGGCTGCTGCGCACGCCGGCATCGCAGCCGGGTCGTTCGCCTGCCTCGAGGTACGGGATTCGGGGACCGGGATCGCGGCCGACGTGCTGCCGCACCTCTTCGAGCCGTTCTACACCACCAAGGGTCTGGCCCATGGCTCCGGCCTCGGCCTGGCCACCGTCGAAGGCATCGTCGCCCAGTCCAACGGCTGGATCGACGTCGAGAGCGAGGTGGGCGGGGGTTCCGTCTTCCGGGTCTACCTGCCGACCTGCACCGGCGAGAGCACTGCCGGGGCCTTCGTCGTGCGGGACACGAGGATCGCCCCCGCCACTGCCGGGGCCGGGGCCGGGGAGGTGATCCTCCTGGTGGAGGACGAGGCCTCCGTGCGGCGCGTCACGACCCGCCTCCTCGAGGAGCTGGGCTATCGCCTCCTGGTGGCCGATGGCCCTGCGGCCGTGCTCGCACTGGCACCGGAGCGGCTGGCGACCGTCCAGCTCCTTGTCACCGACATGGTCATGCCGGGCATGAGTGGCCGCAGCCTCGCCCGGGCCCTGCGGAACCGGATGCCATCGTTGCCGGTGCTGCTCATCTCGGGCTTCATCCCGGACGCAGGGCTCCCGGACGACCTCACGGAGCCCGCGACGCAGTTCCTGCCCAAGCCGTTCACCCGGGACGAGATCGCGACCGCGGTCCGGGTCGCGCTGGACCAGGGGCGGAGCGGCGGCTGACGGTCATGGTGCCGGTGGACCGCCCGGTGGACCGCCCGGTGGACCGCCCGGTGGACCGCCCGCAGCTCACGCCTTGTGCGCGTCGTTAGGATCGCAGTGTCGCGCCCGGCGTCCATCCGGCGGGCCGAACGCGGAACGCGAGTGGGGAGCAGCACCATGACACTGGACGCACGGGCGCCTCGGACGCGGCGGGCGCTGCTGGGCGCCGTCGCCGGATCCACGGTGGCCGCCGTGGCCGCGGCCCTCGGGCAGGCTGCCGGTGTTCGGGCGGCGAACGGCGAACCGCTGACCGCCGGCCAGACCGTCACGGCCGCCAATGAGACGATCCTGAACGTGGACGCCGGCACCGCCGACACCAACGGCCTGTCCGTCATCAGCAACGCGACGACCGGGTACCACATCGCCGTGCGCGGGCTGACGGCATCGTCGGCCTCTGCCAGCAGTGGCGTGTTCGGCGCTGCCAACGCCTCGTCCGGTGAGGCCGCTGGTGTCAGCGGGATCTCGTTCAGCCCGGACGGCTACGGTGTCGCGGCGTACAACATCGCCGGGACCGGATCGGCGCGAGGGCTCAACGCGGAGGTGTCCTCGAATGAGGGCATCGGCGTGATGGCCTGGGCCATCAGCGCCGCTGGGTCCACCACCGGCGTCAAGGGCCGTGTCTCGAGCCCGGACGGTACGGCCGTCATCGGTGTCTGCGACTCCGCGACGGGGGCGACAACCGGCGTGAAGGGCGAGGTCGCCAGCCCGGGCGGCACGGCGGTCAGGGGCAAGGCCACCGCCGCCGGTGGGCGGGCGCTCGTCGGCGAGGTGGGCAGCGCCGCGACCGGCATCGGGATCGAGGCATTCGGACGGGTGCGGTTTCCCAACCGGTCCGGGGTGGCCACGGTGGCGAGCGGGGGAACCTCGGTGAAGGTGACCGTGGCCGGCGTGACATCGGCCAACTTCGCGATCGCCACGCTGGCCACGAACCGGAGTGGGACGTGGGTCCGCGCCGTCACGTGCTCGAAGGACACCGTTACGGTCTACCTCAACAAGGCCGCGAGCGCCGCAACGCGGGTGACCTGGCTCGTGCTGGGCTGACCGCAGAGCGCAGGCCCGCCGGACGTCGAGCGGGCCTGCAGGGCCGCGGGCCGGGCGGCAGACGGCACTGCAGGCCCCAGCCGACCCCCGGTCTCGGCCGATCCGCGCGGACGCCGTATCGTGGTGGTGCTCCGGTCCGCGCCGGAGCACCAGCGGGAAGGAACACGAATGGTGAACAGCGCCGGCGACCTGTGGCCGGATGAGGCGATCGAGGCGATGCACGAGGCGTCGCTGGTCGTCCTCGAGCGGATCGGCGTCAAGGTCGAGTCACCCGAGGCGCGCGGGATCCTGGCGGCGGCCGGTTGCACCGAGGGCGACGGCGAGCGGATGCTCTTCCCCCGGTCCGCGGTCATGGACGCCGTTGCCGCCTGCAAGCCCCGGTTCACGCTGGTCGCGCGCGATGACGCCCGGTCCATCCCCGTCGATGCCGATCCGGGCCCAACCTTCGTCCACAACATGGGCGGCGCCCGGGACATGATCGATCCCCGGACCGGCACCGGCCGCCGGGCCACGATGGCGGACCAGGTCCGCCTCACCCGGGTCATGCACCACATGACCAACCTCCACTCGGTCACCTCGCTCGTCCAGCCCGACGACGTCCCACACCCCCTCGAGCCGCTCTACTCCTACCTCGTGCTCGCCCACGAGACGGACAAGCCACTCGGCGGACCGGGCATCTCGTTCGCGTTCCAGGCGGAGACCCTGCGCCGCATGGCGGGCATCGTCACCGGCGCCGACGGCACGGACGACCGGTACCCGGTGGACCTCGCCTTCTCCCCGGTCAGCCCTCTGCAGCTCGGCGGCGAGGTCACCGACGCGCTGATCGCCACCGTCCGACGGGGCGGCGTCGTCGTGGAGCTGCTCCCCTGCCCGGCTGCGGGGACCACCGCCCCGGGCTCGATGTCGGCCGCGATCACCACCCAGAACGTGGAGGTCCTCGCGGGCCTGGTGCTCGTCCAGGCCGTCCGCCCCGGCACCCCCGTCTACTACGGGCCGCGCCTCTCCTCGATCAACCCGCGGACCGGTGTCGTCACCTCCGGTCCGCCGGAGACCGGTGTCGCCTCGATCGCCGCCACGCTCCTGGCCCGCCGCTACGGCCTCGCCTGCGACTGCTACGGCCCCACCAGCGACTCGGTCGTGATCGACACCCAGTTCGGCTACGAGCACATGGTCAACGCCGTCCTCGGCCTCGCCGCCCGGCCGCGCTTCCTCTCGGGGCCCGGCGAGAACCAGGCCGGCAACGGCGGCTCGCTCGAGGCCCTGGTCATCGACGACGAGGTCCTCAACTACGCCTTCTACGCCCACCAGCCTCGGCCCTGGGATCCGGCCGCGCTGGACGTGGAGGCGATCGCGGAGGGCGTGCTCTCGGGCTTCGGCTTCCTGGCCACGTCGCACACGCGCACCTACCTGCGGCGTGACTTCGTGAAGCCCCTGCTCTCCTATCGCGGCAGCCTCGGCGACTGGGCGGCCAAGGGACGGACCGGCCTCCTGGACCTCGCCACCGAGCGGGCGGCCGAGTACGTCGCGCGGCCGCCGGTGGGCCTCCCGGACGACGTGCGCGAGGCCCTGTGCGCGCTGATCGACGAGGCGGCGGCGTCCCAGGGGATCAGCGGCCACCCGGACCCGCGCCGGCTGCTCGACGCGCACGACGGCTGACGGACCCGATGCCGGCTTCGGTACCCGGCCGGGTCAGGCGCATCGCGGGGCCGGCCCCGGTGCTCCTGGCGCTCGCCGTGGTCGTGGCGCTTGTCGCGGGCTCGGCCGGTCCGGCGCCCGCCCGGGCCGCAGACGTCCTGCGCCATGGTCCCCGCCATGCCAAGCTCATCGCCCTCACCTTCGACGATGGCTGGGGGAGCGCCAACTGCCGGGCGGTGATGAACATCCTCGTGCGCACGAAGACGGCGGCCACCTTCTTCCCCAACGCCCCGTTCGTGCGCTACAACCCGGGCCTGTGGCGGGAGATCGCCGCGTACGGCTTCCCGATCGGCAACCACACCACCGGCCACCCGTTCATGACCCGCCTCGACGAGGCCGCCCAGCGCCGCCAGATCGAGTCCGACGAGCGGATCGTGGAGCGCGTGCTGGGCATCGAGATGCTCAAGGTCCTGCGGCCGCCCTACGGGATGTTCAACGCGGCCACCATCCGCGCCGCCCACGCCGCGGGCTACTCGCTCGTCGTCAACTGGGACACCTCGTTCGCCGACACGTCGCGCACCCCGGATGGCCGCTTCCGGGCGATGTCCACCTACCTCAAGCGCGCCGTGCGGGGCCAGTCGGGCTCCGTGATCCTGGGCCACTGCGGGTCCCTGGTGGACCCCACGATCCTGCCCGCGGTCATCGCCCACTACCGGGCGCGCGGGTACACGTTCGTCACCATCCCCAGCTGTTCGGGATGCCGGACGCGCGCCCGATGACGTTCGGGCACCCGCCGCCCGTGCCGGCGCCGCATCCGTCCTGACCCTGCGCCGGGGGTTCCGGGGGGCCGGGGTGCCGGCCGCCACCGTCTGGTAGCCTCCGGGTTCGTTGCCCTCGCAAGGAAGCCCGCCATGCGCCGCCTGATCCCCGTTCATGCCATCGTGATCCTCGTCGTCGCACTCCTCGCAGGATGCTCCGGCGCGAGCGCCACGCCGGTGCCGGCGGCAACGACGGCACCGACGACGGCCGTGCCGGCAACGACCTCACCCGCCCCTTCCGGGACCGCGGCCCCAACAGCCACCGTCGCCCCCACGCCGGCACCCGTGACACCGGCGCCCACGCCCGCCCCGACGGAGGTGCCCAGCGCGACGAATACCCCGTCAACGGCGCCCGCGCCCGTGACCGGCGAGATCGGCGCCGGCCTGCAGATCGGCACGCCCGCAGGTGGCAGCGCAACGATCGGCGTCGTCGAGGTCCGCAAGCACCCCTCGTGCGGCGGCGTCACGCCGATGGCCGGCTTCATCCACGTCTCGGTCTCGGTCGGCTACTCGGCGGACCACGGGAAGCTGGCGATCTCGCCCGCGGACTGGACGATCACCGATGCCGCCGGGCAGGTGTCGGGCGTTGATCCCACGATCACCTGCGAGCGCGGCAGCTTCAAGGTCCACACCCTTGCCCAGGGTGGCAACGACGGCGGCTGGATCGTGTTCGAGGTCGCCAAGGGCGCGGTTGGGGCAAGCCTCGTCTACTCGTCGGCCACGGGACCCGTCGCCACCTGGCCGCTCTGGTAGGGATCGATCAGCCGAGGGCGCCCAGCCCCTGGCCGACGACGGCGGCGATCGCGACCACGGCGATCGGCGGCATCCTCCAGCGGAGCAGCAGCGCCAGCAGCGCGACCGCCAGCAGCGCATCGAGCGGCCGCCCGATCGCCCC
>JBAXFC010000183.1:0-7102 GCA_037140135.1 Chloroflexota bacterium | reverse complement strand
CCCACGCACCCCGCTACGGTTGTCGCCAGTCGAACGGCCCACGCACGGCCGGCAGGCCCACGAGCGCCTCGGCCGCGGCGTTCTTGCGCAGGCTGCCAAGCCCGGGTGTGACCGCCCGCAGGTTGGGCAGACCGGCCAGGGGCCGCAGGTCCTCGGGTGCAAGGTGGCGCATGTCAACCAGGGACACCTCCTCGAGCGCCGGCGCGGTGGCCAGCGGACCGAGGTCACGCAACCCCTTCATCGACTCGAGGTGGACCCGGCGCAGGCTCGTGGCCCCGGACAGGTCCGGCAGCGACGCAACCTGGCGCAGCGCCTGCAGGAAGAGGCTCCGCAGGGTCGGGAGCCTGCCCGCGACGGACACGTCGCTGAGGCCGGCGATACGCCACAGCTCGAGGTAGCGCAACTCGCCGATGCGCGGCAGCAGCGCGAGATCCCTCGTCCCACCCAGCTTGAGGTCGAGGCTCAGCAGCCCGCGCATCGGCAGGAGCAGCGAGAGGTCCGGCAGCGTGATCGAGCGCAGCGTCAGGTCCTCGACCGACGTCAGCCCCGAGACCACCGCTATCCCCTTCGTCTGCCCCTCGAGGTGGAGGAACCGCAGCTCTCCGAACCGCGCGATGCCGGTGAGGTCCAGGCGCGCCTTCGTCGCCCCGATCGCGAGCTCCTCGAGGTCCGCCGGGAGATGGCGCAGGCCGTCGAGCGAGACGAGCGACCGGTAGAGCGCGTCGGCGTCGAAGCGGCGCAGGAACGGGAAGAAGCGCAGGAACTCCAGGTCCCGGATCGACCCGTCGTATGAGCCGTAGGCCCGGAGCGTCATCCCGGGATAGGCACGCAACCAGTCGGCCAGCCGGGCGAAGTCCGCGTCGGTGAGCAGCGATCGGAACTGGACGAACCCGCGGCCCGAGACCGACGGCCGCAGCATCCCGTCGGCCAGCGGTGAGGCGACCTCGCGACGCTCGAATGCCGGCGGGGGATCGCCCGCGATGAACCGCCGCTCGGCGCGTGCCACGGGGTAGCCGTCGCCCCAGTAGCCGGTGACCCGCTCCGGTGCGGCCAGCCCGTCGAGCCCGAGGGGCCGGATCCCGAGCATCGCACCGCCGGCGTCGCCCACCACCCGCACGTGGGCGCCGCCCGTCTCGAGGATCGCGGCACCGGCGATCGACTCGGCCGTCGGCGGTTCGGCGCCGGCCCAGTCGAGGAGCGCGGCGAGGAACATCGTCCGACGGCCGTATGCGGCCTTGCGGTCCACGCCGAGCACCCGCCCGCAGCCGAACCGCCCGTCGGAGAGCGGGATGGACCAGAACTGGCCCGCCTCGAGCTGCGTGTTGGACTTCGGGACGAAGGGGTAGGTGGTCATCGGCGGTCCCTGCGGTGGTGGTGCCAGTGTGCCGACCCGGCCACCTGCGTGCTCGGCGCCTGTCGCGCCCCGGCGCCTACCGCGCCTCGAAGGACCGCTTGGAGAGCCCGAGGAAGAACCCGTCGATCGCCGTCTGGGGCGTGTCGTCCGGCTTGGCCGCCGCGCCCAGCGTCACGAACAGCGGGGCGAAGTGCTCCACCGTCGGGTGGGCGTAGGGCATCCCCGGCGCCTTCTCCCGGAACGCGAACAGCGTGTCGATGTCACCGCGGTCGAGCGCCTCGGCGGCCCACGCGTCGAAGTCGCGGGACCAGGCGGGCGCCCCCGGGCGGCCGTCCCAGTACTCGTTGATGTACGGCAGCCCGTGGGTCATGAACCCGGAGCCCATGATCAGGACGCCCTCGTCGCGCAGCGGCGCCAGGCGGCGGCCGATCTCGAACAGGTGGACCGGATCGAGGTCCGGCATCGACAGCTGCAGGACCGGGATGTCGGCCTCGGGATACATCGCGAGCAGCGGGACCCAGGCGCCGTGGTCCAGACCACGCGACGGGCGGTCCAGCACGGGCTCGGTGGCGGGCATCAGCGCGCGGACGTCGGCGGCCAGCTGCGGCGCCCCGGGGGAACGGTACTGGAGGTCGTAGTAGCGCTGGGGGAAGCCGTAGAAGTCGTAGACCAGGGGGACCGTGGTGGTCGCGCCGATCGCCATCGGTGCGGTCTGCCAGTGCGCGGAGACCACCAGGATCTGCTTGGGGCGCGGCAGGGAGGCCGACCAGCCGGCGAGCTGGGCCATCCAGAGCGGGTCGTCGAGCAGGGGCGGCGCGCCATGGCCCAGGTAGAGCGCCGGGAGCGGATCCGAGGCACCGCCGTCAGCGGCCGAGGTGTCGTGGAGCTGGTCGGTCATCGGGTTCGTCGAGTCTCCGGGGGACGTCGGATTCGGGGGGGACGCTTTCCCGCACGTGGCCCGGCCGGCGGTTTCGCGCAGGCCGGGCCACGTGCGGGAACGAGGAAGCGGGAGGCGGCCCGACGGTCAGCCGGCGACGGCCGCCTCGGGGGCCGCCACGAGGACGAAGGCGCCCTGCCAGGCGCCACCGGTCACCATCTGGAGCCGGATGTTGAGCCAGGCCAGGGCCTCGAGCTCGCGCGCGGCCGCGAGCGGGCCGGTGTAGACGGCGCGGAAGCCGGCCGAGTTGGCGAGCGAGCCGAAGGTGGCCCGGGCGGCCTCGTCGTCGGTGGCGTACATCGCATCGAGCACGCTGCCGAGGGCGGCCGGGCTGGCCATGTTGCCGGCGAACATGCTGTTGAAGGCCTTGACGACCCTGGCGCCCGGCGCGGCGGCGGCGATGCGCTCCGCGTTGGAGTCGCCGTCCGTGGCCAGACCGGAGTAGTCGGCCTTGAGCGGGTTGGTGGTGTCGACCACGACCTTGCCGGCGAGGGCGGCTGCATGCTGCGCCGCGAAGGCCGGGGCCGTGGAGCCCGGGATCGCGAGGATGACGACGTCCGCGGCGGCGATGGCGACGACAGCGGAGGCTGCGGTGGCGCCCGCGGCGGCCGCGACGGTCGCGGCCTTGGCGGCATCCTGGCCTGCGAACGTGACGGTGTGGCCGGCCTTGGCAAAGGTGGTGCCGAGGGCTCCACCGACGTTGCCGGTACCGATGATGGCGATGGTGGTCATGGGATCGAAGCCTCCGGGGAACGCAGCGCGCGCGCTCCTTGACGTTTTGCTGTTGGCAAATCAAGATTGCCAGAGAGCGAACTCTGCCATGAGTTCGTCCAGAGGGCAAGTAGGTTGTCCACAGGAAAAACAGGGGGCGCAGGCGACGGTGCGGTCCGGACGATCGCGGTCGGGGCGGAGACGCGGCGCTGGCGCCTCAGCCGCGGGCTCACGCTGGCCCAGGTCAGCGAGCGCAGCGGGCTCAACATCGGCTACCTGAGCCAGATCGAGAACGACAAGGCCATCCCGTCGCTCGAGGCGCTGGCGGCGATCGCAGCCGCCCTCGACGTGCCGCCGGCCTGGCTCCTGCTCGACTCGTCCACGCCCCCGAGGGTTGTGCGGGGCGAGGACCGTGCCCGCAAGGCGATGGCGCCCGGCGCGTACCTCGAGGAGGTGGACGGTGGCACCTCGCGCGACGTCTGCATCATCGAGGCGGTCACGCCGCCCGGCACGGGAACCGGCGTCCACGCCCACCAGGGCGATGAGCACCACGTGGTCCTCGCCGGCCGCTTCCGGATGACGCAGGGCGAGCACGTGATCGAGCTCCACCCCGGCGACTATCTCGCCTGGGACCCGTCCGTGCCCCACGACGTCCAGAGCATCGGCGACGAGACCGGCCGGATGCTGATCATCTATCCCCGCCACGCCCGCCGCTCGTCCGGCGGCGGAGACCAGGGAGGCCGCTGATGTCCGTCAACCGTCCCATCGTGCTGATCACCGGGGCCACCGGTCCCGCCGGCCGGGCCGCCGCGCTGCGTTTCGCGGCCGACGGCGCGCTGGTCGCGCTCAACGGATCCGACGAGGCCCGCCTCGTGGCGGCCGTCGCGGGCCTGGGTCTCGATCCCGCCGTCGCCGCGGCGGTGCCCGGTGACCTGCGCGATGCCGCAACCGCCCGTGACGTGGTCGAGCGCACGGTCGCCCGCTTCGGCAGGGTGGACGTCCTGCTCCACCTTGTCGGCGGTTGGGTGGGCGGCACCACGGTGGCCGACCTCGATCACGACGAGGTCCGGGGCATGCTGGACCAGCACCTCTGGACGACGCTGCACACGCTCCAGGCCGTGGTGCCCGGGATGGTCCAGCGGGGTTTCGGGCGGGTCATCACGGTCTCCTCGCCATTCGCCGCCAACCCCACCGGGCGCGGCGCGAGCTACGCGATGGCCAAGGAGGCGCAGGAGGTCCTCGTGCGCTCGCTGGCTCGTGAGCACGCGGGCGACGGGATCACGGCGAACATCGTGGCGGTCAGCACGCTCGATGCGGGCCACGCCCGCGAGACGGAGCCCGCCAAGTCGAACCGCGGCTGGACGACGCCCGAAGAGCTGGCCGACGTGCTCGCCTGGCTGGCGTCCCCGGTCGCGGCCACGGTCAACGGTGCGCGGATCGCCCTCGACGGGCGGGTGTAGGCCGCAGGCTCCGCGCACCGGGTCGGGTGGGCGGACTCAGCCTCTCCGGAGCCTGCCCAACAGGGAGCGCGGCCCCGACGGCCCACGGAGTCGGCCGGCCAGCCGTTCCGCGAGGCGGTCGTACTCCTCCGCGCGGTTGTAGCGCTGGGCTGAGATCCGGACCAGCGCGGACGACGGGGCGGCGCCTTCGGCGAGCGCGCCGCGGACCGGGAACGCGATGATCGGGACCTCGATCCGGTCCTCGTCGAACAGCGCGGTTTGCAGCCGCTCCGCCGCCCCCTGGGTCGGCGCAAGACCGGACAGCGGGATCGCGGCCATCGAGCCCAGCATCCCGTCCGGGGCGGGCGGCGCCACGTCGAGCGCCGCGCAGATCCGATCACGGCCGTACCTCGCGAGCGCGGCATTCGCCGTCATCAGCCCGGTCCAGCCGTCGCTGTGCAGCCCGGCGACGAACCGCATCGCGGCCGGGATTGCCAGCCACGGGGTCGGGTCGGTCGTGCCGGTCCAGTCGAACAGGAGCCGGAACCGGGACCGGTCCGTGCGCGGATCGTTGGCGCCGTGCGAGACGACGAGTGGGCGCAGGCGCGCGCGCCGGTCCGAGCGCACGTGGAGCACGGCGGACCCCTTCGGCGCGCACAGCCACTTGTGGGCGTTGCCGGTCCAGTAGGCGGCCCCGAGCGCGTCGAGGTCAACCGGGACCATACCCGGCGCGTGGGCTCCGTCCACCAGCGTGTCCACGCCCCGCCGATCCAGCTCCCGCACGAGTGCGGTGACCGGCATGACCAGCGCGGTCGGTGACGTGACGTGCGAGACGAGCGCCAGCCGCGTGCGCGCCGTGACCGCCTCGAGGTAGGCCTCGACGACCTGCGACGGATCGTGGATCGGGAAGGGGACCCGGACGATGACCACCCGGGCGCCGTCCCGTTCGGCGGCCACCCGAAGGGCGTTGAGCGAGGCGTTGTACTCGTGGTCGCACGCGAGCAGCTCGTCACCGGGTGCGAAGCGGAGCGAGCCGAGCACCGTGGAGACGCCGGTGGTGGCGTTGGGCACGAACGCGAGGTCGTCCGGCGAGGCTCCGAGGAAGGCGCCGATCTGCCCGCGGACGTCGTCGAGGTGGCCGCCGAGCTCGCGGTCGAGGAAGCGGACCGGCTCCGCCTCGATCCGGTCGCGCCACGCGCGCTGCGCCTCGAGCACCGGTTCCGGGCAGGCGCCGAAGGACCCGTGGTTCAAGAACGAGACCGCTGGGTCCAGGCGCCAGGGGGAGCGATCGAAGGTGTGTCCGGTCACGGACCGACTCTAGCGGAACGCCGGGTTCCGATGGCGGTCGATCGGGTCCTCGAGCCCGGGGTCCGGCACCCGGCCGGCCTCGGCCGAGGTCCTCCTACCGGTCCCGGCCGGACGGCTCCGCGCCCTCGGGGCGGTCTGCCTCCTCCACATCGGTCGGGGTGACGTTCCGGGGCGGCTGGGGCAGTCCGGGTGCGGGTCGCGGCGTGACGTTGATGACCGGCCGCTCCCGCCGCCGGCCGAGGAGGCGGGCCAGCCGCTCCGGCCCCGCGACGAAGGGGGCGACGTACGCGACGACCAGGATCGGCACCAGGTACTTGGCCCCGAACCCGAAGCGGACCACCGCGAACAGCGTGATCGCGTACAGGAACCAGGCCGTGAGCAGCGCTCCGGCCGACCAGCCTGCGCGGTTCAGCCGCCAGACCGGCAGCAGCGCGATCAGGCAGACCAGGAGGACCATGGCGAGCAGGGCGGGTGTCATTGCCGGTGATCATAGGCCCCTCGCGGTCCCGGGCCGTGGGCCACCGTCTGGGCCTTGCGGGGTCCTCGGGTACGATCACGTTCCGCACGAGCAGGGAACCGTGAACGTACGCGTCCGCGCCTGGCTTGCCCAGTGGGGCCCGATGCTGCCCCTCCTCCTCGCCGAAGGAGTGCTCTGGGTGGGCTTCGGCGCCCTCCTCCCGATCCTGTCCATCTACTTCGTCGAGCACGGGGTCGATCTCCCGATGCTGGGCGTCGTGGTGGCCGCATGGCCTGCTGCGCGCGTCGTCTCGGAGCCCGCCTTCGGGTGGCTCGCCGACCGCGTCTCCCGCCGCCTGATGATGATCATCGGCCTCCTGGCCTCCGCGGTCTTTGCCGTCATGCCCCTCTTCCTGCTCGGGCCGGCCGCCTTTATCGCCGCCCGCCTGCTGGCCGGCCTGGCGGCTGCCATGTACGACCCCGCCGCCCGCGGCTACATCGTGGACGCCAACCCGCCCGAGAAGCGGGGTGAGGCGTTCGGGCTCTACAACGCCGCCCAGATGGCGGGCTTCATGCTCGGACCGGCCGTGGGCGGCATCACGGTGGCGATCGTCGGGGATCCGACGATCGTGTTCTGGGTGGCGGGCGTCAGCCTCGTCGCGTCGGCGCTCCTCGTCGCCCTGCGGGTCCCGGAGCTGGGACACGCCAGGGAGTCGGTCAAGGCCGCCGTCGCGGTCGAGCCGGATGACGGCGCGATCCCCGTCGAGGCCCGGCCGTCGCGCCTGCTCAACAGCCTGCTGATCGCGGGCCTCGCGCTCAACGTGGGCGCCTACTTCGCCAGCGGCACGTACGAGGTCATCTGGAGCCTGTACCTGACCTCGCTCGGCGCCAGCGTCG
>JBAXFC010000182.1:0-7139 GCA_037140135.1 Chloroflexota bacterium | reverse complement strand
CCTGCACCACATCCCGGCCGACGGGGATCTCCGCCTCGGCCAGGTGGAGGCGCTCCTGCCCTGGCTCGACGCTTCCCCGGAGCACGACGCGATGGTCGTCGTGGGCGACTTCAACGCCAATCCTGCGGAGCCTGCTTACGCACGCATGGAGGCCGCGGGCTTCACGTCGGCGTACCGGGCCGCCAACGGGGCCGAGCCTGCCGTCACCTGGCCGTCGGGGCTGATCGCGCCTGCCATGGACACCGAAGGCGACCCCGCCTGCCTGGACTACCTGTGGCTGCGGGGCGCGATCCGGGTCGAGGATGCGCGCATCGTCTTCGACCGCCCGGCGGTCGGGGATCCGACGCTCTACCCCTCGGACCACTTCGGGCTGGCCGCGAACGTGGTGATCGGGTGAGCCCGCTGCCCCCGGCCTCCTCCTCGCCCGGGCGTCCGCTGCGCCTGGCCCACCGCGGGGACTGGCGTGTGGCGCCCGAGAACACGCTCGACGCGCTCCTTGCCGCGATGCGCGTCCCCGGCTGCGACGGTGTCGAGTTCGACGTCCGGCTCTCCGCGGACGGCGTGCCGGTCATCCTCCACGACGAGACGCTGGACCGGGTCCAGCGCCACCACGCCCGGATCGCAGGGATCACCGCGACGGAGGCCGGGACCTTCGGCATCCCGACGCTCGAGGCGGTCATGGCCGCCCTGCCGGACGCCTGGATGGACATCGAGCTCAAGGGCGAGGAGCACGGCGAGGCCACGGCTGCCGTCCTGCTCACCGCCCGCGGCGACGCCCCGGCGAACGCGGTGATCTCCTCGTTCGATCCCCCGTCCCTGGTGGCGATGGCGGACCACCTGCCGGGCTGGGGGCGCTGGCTCAACGTGGTGGACATGGACCCGGCGACGCTCTCGCTGGCGGTGGGCCTCGGCTGCCGCGGGGTCTCGGCCCTGTGGGGAACGCTGACCCCCGCGGCGGTCCGGCTGGCGCATGCGACCGGGCTCGATGTTGCGGCCTGGACGGTCCGCCGGCGGGCGACCTGGGACCGCCTCGCGGGCCTCGGCGTGGTGGGCTGCTGCGTGGAGGCGGCGGCGCTCGACGGGGACCCGGTCGCCGCCCCGTGACGTCCGGAGCCGGACCCGGCCCCCTGGCCACCGGGACCGAGGCCGGGCGCGCCGCCCGACTGCATGGCCGCCGCGACCTGCGGCTCGGGTCCGCCGGCCGGCCGGTGCCCGGTGACGGCCAGGTCCTGCTGCGCATCCGCGCGGTCGGGATCTGCGGGTCGGACCTGCACTGGTACGACGAGGGGTCCATCGGGGACACGCCGCTGGGCGCCCCGCTGGTCCTCGGCCACGAGTTCTCCGCCGTGATCGAGAGCGGGCCGCGGGCGGGGGAGCGGGTTGCCGTGGACCCGGCCGACACCTGCGAGCGGTGCGACCTCTGCCGGACCGGCCTCGGCCGCCTCTGCTCCGGCATCCGGTTCGCCGGTCTCGCGCCCGACGATGGCGCGCTCCAGACCTGGCTTGCCTGGCCGGAGTCCGGCTGCATCCCGATCCCCGACACGATCTCCGACGAGGAGGCCACGCTGCTCGAGGTCGCCGGGATCGCGCTCCACGCCGCCGACCTCGCCCACCTCCAGCCTGGCATGACGGCCGGCGTCTACGGGGCCGGCCCCATCGGGCTGATGCTCATCCGCGTGCTGCGGGCGCTCGGCGCCGGCCGGATCGTGGCCACGGACCGGCTCCCGCACCGCGTTGCCGCCGCGCTCGCGTCCGGTGCCACCGAGGCGCACCAGGTTCCCGACGGTGCCCCCGACCCCGCGGCGTCCAGCGGCGTGGACGTCGCCTTCGAGTGCTCCGGCACGGACGCCGCGCTGGACACGGCACTGCGGGCGATCCGGCCTGCCGGCACGGTGCTGCTGGTGGGCATCCCGTCGGCGAGCAGGGCGTCCTTCCCGGCGTCGCCCGCCCGGCGCAAGGAGGTGACGCTGCAGCTGGTGCGCCGGATGGAGGGCACGGACCTGCCGCGGGCGATCGCGATGGTGGCCGAGGGCGCGCTTCGCCTGGACGGCCTGGTGACGGACCGTTTCCCGCTCGACGAGGTCGCGCCGGCCTTCGAGCACGCTGTCGTGCGGCGGGGCCTCAAGACGGTGGTCCTGCTGTGAGCGATGCCGCGATGACCGGCCCCGGCAGCGGCCCCCGTCTCGTGCTCGAGGTCGGCGACACGCGCCTCGAGGTCCTGCCCGGGGACGGCGGTCGCATCGGCTCCGTCATCGTGGCCGGGCGCGAGCTGCTGGTGACGTCCGACCCCGCCGGCGCCGTGTACTGGGGCTGCTACCCGATGGCGCCGTGGGCCGGCCGCATCCGGCACGGACGCTTCACGCACGCCGGCCGGGAGCACCACGTGCCGGTGAACGCCGCGCCCCACGCGCTCCACGGCGTCGTCTACGACCGCCCGTGGTCCGTGGTGGCCGCGGACACGATCGCGATCGAGATGGACGAGCGCTGGCCGTTCCGGGGCCGCGTGACCCAGCGGTTCGCCCTGCACGAGGACGGCCTCGAGGTGGCGATGACCGTGGAGGTCGCGGAGCCGCAGCCCGTGGTCGTGGGCTGGCACCCGTGGTTCCGCCGGGTCATCGAGGCCGGGACGGCGCCGGTGCGCTTCGACTTCCGTCCGGATGTCATGCTCGTGCGGGATGGGGAGGGGATACCGACCGGCGAACGGGCCACGCCCGGGACCGGCCCTTGGGACGACGTCTTCACCGACCTCGCGGCGGACCCGGTGCTCGAGTGGCCCGGCCTCCTGCGCGTCGTGATGTGGTCATCCTGCGCCTGGTGGGTCGCGTACGACATGCCCGCCAACGCCATCTGCGTGGAACCCCAGAGCGGGCCGCCGGATGGCGTCACCCTGGTGCCCGAGACCGTGTCGCCCGGCGGCCCGCTGGTGCACACCATGCGCTGGGCCTGGACGCGCCTCGATCGCCAGCGGGGTGTGGGCGCGGGTGAGCGCCTGTCGCTCGCCGCGGCGGTCACTTGTTCGCGAGCACCTCGGGCGGGACCAGGAAGCGCAGCGTGCCCCGGGCCGGCGCGATGAACTTCCCCTCGAAGTCCACGCGGGCCAGCGCACCCTTGCGCATCGGGATCGATCCGGCGCCGATCAGCTCGCCGAGGAGCAGCGAGAAGTCCGGGTCGTGGCCGACGATGCACGGGCGTTCGGCAGGTCCGGCGGCGAGCAGGATGTCGGTCACCACGTCGGCGTCGAGCGGGCCCATCAGCCGCTGGTCCACGACGACCTCCACCTTGAGCGCCTTGGCGACGATCCGCGCGGTGTCGGCGGCGCGCACCTTGGGCGAGGTGATCAGCAGGTCCGGCGCCTCCTCCGCGGAGGAGAGCAGGCGGGCAACCCGCTCGGCCTGGCGCTCGCCCTTGTCGGACAGCGGCCGGTCGCCGTCATCACCGGTCCAGCGGGCCGGGTCACCCGCGTGGGCGTGGCGCAGGAGATAGAGCGCGACCATCGTCCCTCCCTGGGCACGTCGCCCTGGTCGGCCGCAGCGCCCCCGGCGTCCGCAGGGAACCGTCCGGCCATGTCCATGAGGTCTGCCGGCTCCGCCGTGAACGTCCGCGGGCGCCCGGAATGACCGGACGGGCCTCACGGGCATCATCGCAGACCGTGATCACCGCGTCGAAACCCCGGTCGAGGTGGTCCGCGAGCGGCACGGACCGGAGACCGGTGCCGGCCTCCGGGGTCCGGCTTCAGCCGCCGCGCTCACTGGTTGAGGTCCTCCACCTCGCCCGACACCAGGAACACGATGTCCTCCGCGATGTTCGTCACGCGGTCCCCGATCCGCTCGAGATAGTGCGAGGCGAACAGGATGCGCGTGCCCGGGTCCACGTTGGCCGCATCCTCGCGCATCAGCACCAGGACCTCATCGAAGATGCGGTGGTACAGCTCGTCCACCTCGTCGTCGCGCCGGGCCACGGCGCGGGCCTGCTCCTGGTCCACGTCGACCAGCGCGCGGATGATCCCGCCTACCAGCTCGGCGACCTTGCCGCCCAGCTCGGGCAGGAGGACGTAGTCCTTGAGCGGGGGGAAGGGGGCCAGCTTGCGAGCCTGCTTGGCCACGGAGCCGGCATGGTCGCCCATCCGCTCCAGCTCGTATGAGACGTGGTCCAGGGTGAGCAGGTAGCGCAGATCGCGGGCCACGGGGTTCTGCGTGGCGATCACCGCCGCGATCATCGCGGTCGCCGAGCGCTGGAGCTCATTGACCTGGCGGTCATCCGCGATCACCCGCGAGGCGGCATCGGCATCGTGGGTGATGAGGGCCGCGATTGCCGCACGGATCTGCAGTTCGACGAGCGAGCCCATGCGCAGGACGTTGTCCTTGATCTCGGTGATCTCGCGGTCGTACGCGCTGCGGATGTGGTGCGTGGGCGGGAAGTCGTGCCCGGGCTCGTGCGTGATCGGCTCGGCCGGGCGCAGGCCGGCGAAACTGCCGGCCACCGCGTCCGCGACGTGCGGGCCGGATGCGTGCTGGTCGTCCACTGGTGTCCTCCGCCGCTCAGCCGAACCGGCCCGAGACATAATCCTCGGTGAGCTTGTTCGTGGGGTTGGTGAAGATCGAGAGGGTCTGGCCCTCTTCTACAACGTAGCCTGCGCGATCATCGGCCATGTTCATGAACACCGTGTAATCGGAAGCCCGCGCAGCCTGTTGCATGTTGTGGGTCACGATCACGATCGTGTACTGCTCCTTGAGCTCGAACATCAACTCCTCGATCTGGAGCGTTGATCTTGGATCGAGCGCGGAGCAGGGCTCGTCCATCAGGATCACGTCGGGGTTGGTCGCGATCGCTCGTGCGATGCACAGGCGCTGCTGCTGACCGCCCGAGAGGGCGAGACCGGACTGCTTGAGCTTGTCCTTGACATCGTTCCACAGGGCTGCCCGCTGCAGGCTGGCCTCGACGAGCTCGTCCATGTTGCCCTTGAACCCGTTGACGCGAGGTCCGAAGGCGACGTTGTCGTAGATCGACTTCGGGAACGGGTTGGGCTTCTGGAACACCATGCCGATCCGCCGGCGAACCTCGACCGCATCGACGTCCCGGGCGTACAGGTCCACGCCGTGGTACTCGACCCGGCCTTCCACCCTGGTGCCCGGGATCAGATCGTTCATGCGGTTGATCGTCCGCAGGAGGGTGGACTTGCCACAGCCGGAGGGCCCGATCAGGGCCGTGATCTTGTGCTCCTCAACGGCGAGGCTGACGCCCTTGATCGCCCGGAACGGCCCGTAGTGGAACGAGAGGCCGGTGATCCTGATGACGTCCTCGCCGCGGCCGGCGGGCGCATGATCCTTGGGCTGGAGCGCGATCTCGGTCATGGGGTCTCCGGTGGCCTTCGTCATCACCAGCTCCGTTCAAAGCGGTTGCGGAGCAGGATCGCGATGCCGTTGGCGATCAGGGTGATCACGAGCAGGACGACGATGCCGGCGGCCGCGTCGGCCCGGAAGGCGTCCTGCGGCTTGCGCGACCAGTCGTAGACGATGACCGGCAGCGCCGTGTAGCTGCCGGTGAACAGGGATCCGAGCTGCATGCCCGAGAAGGAGCCGAGCACGGCCCCGGCGAGGACCAGGGGCGCGGTCTCACCCAGGGCCCGCGAGAGGGCGAGCACGGTGCCGGTGAGGATGCCCGGAGTCGCGGCCGGGAGGACCAGGCTGCGCGTGACCTCCCAGCGCGAGGCGCCCACGCCGTAGCCGGCTTCGCGGATTGCGCCGGGAACTGCGCGCAGGGCCTCGATCGAGGTGATGATCACGATCGGGAGGACGAGGACCGCGAGGGTGAGGCCGCCGGACAGGATGCTCCGCCCGCTGGCGTCGCCATCGACCGCATTGAACAGGGCCACGAACACCGACAGGCCGAGCAGGCCGTAGACGACGGACGGGACGCCTGCAAGATTGCGGATGTTGACCGCGATGAACCGGGTCACCAGCGTGTCCGTCGCGTACTCCTCGAGGTAGACCGCGGTGGCGATGCCGAACGGGAACGCGAGCAGCGAGACGATCGCACCCAGGAGCAGGGTGCCGATGATCCCCTGGCCCACGCCCGCCTTCGCCGCATTGGACGACAACGGTCCGGACAGGAAGTCGAGGCCGCGGGCGGCGAAGACCGGCACGGCCTTGGCCAGCACGTCGGCGAGGAGAACCGCCAGCACGGCCAGCGAGAACAGCAGGCTGCCCAGCAGGACCACCTGGAAGGCGGTGCCGGGAACGTCCCGCCGGCTTCCGGTCAGGGAGGCGCGGACGGCTGCGCTGGTGGTGGCCGCCGAGGAGCCGAGGGTTGACATCGCGCGACTCCTAGTAGCGCTGCCGCGCCCGGCGGACAAACGAGTCGCCGAGGACGTTGAGCACGAGGGTCACGATGAACAGCAGCAACCCGACGAAGAACAGGCTCTGGAACGCGGAGGAGTTGCCGGTCACCTGGTCGCTGCCGGTCGCCAGCTGCACCATCGCAGATGTCATCGTGCCGCCCGGGTCGAGCGGGTTGAAGGTGCGCGCCTGGGGAGCACCGGCCGCCACGGCCACGACCATCGTCTCGCCGATCGCACGGCTCGTGGCCAGGATGAGGGCGGCGACGATCCCGCTGACGGCTGCCGGGAAGACGACCCGCAGCGAGGTGGTGAGCTTGCGGGCACCCAGCCCGTAGGAGGCTTCACGGAGGCTGCGGGGCACCGAGCGCATCGCGTCCTCGGCGACCGAGGCGACGAGCGGCACGGACAGGATCCCCACGCCGATGCCTGCCGCCGCGAGGTTGAACGCGTTGGCGTCGGAGAACAGCGGCTTGAGGAGCGAGGGCGTGATGACCGTCAGGGCGAAGAAGCCCAGGACCACGCTGGGGATGCCGGCGAGGACTTCGAGGACCGGCTTGATCGTCTTGCGGACGCGCGGTCCGGCGTACTCGGACAGGTAGATCGCGGAGGCGAGACCCACCGGCGCCGCGATGAGCATGGCGATCGCGGTGACGAGCAGCGTCCCGATGATCAGCGTCGCGATGTCGAAGATGCCGCGCCGCGGGAACCAGCCGATGCCCAGCAGCCGGCCGAGATCGATCTGGGCCAGGAACTCGACCGCCTGCGCGAGGACCGTCCAGACGATGAACACGCTGATCACCAC